>CAMHPM010000093.1 GCA_946187025.1 uncultured Prevotellaceae bacterium | reverse complement strand
ATCGTAATGTATTTTGCAAACTTCACGAGGTCGGCCGTCTGGAACAGCTCACGCAACTCGCGCAAAGCCTCCTCATCGCTCTCGGCCTGCAGGCGGTCGATGATTTCGGCCGATGTCATCTCCATCGCATTGAAGCCAAAGCGGTCGGATATATACTGGCGCAAAGTGTCGGTGAGCTGGGTGTAGTACTCTTTCGAGTCCTCGCTCTGCACCAGTTTTTCTTCCCTTATCTGCTCAATCTTTTGCATCGCAACCTTGTGAGGGGCAATATGCTGGCGCAGACGAATGCGGTGGATTATCGGCTTGTTGGTAATGAGGCGTATAAGCACATAGACCAACACGGCCACGAGCAGCAGGAGGCCGACCAACATCCAGACAACGGGTTTCCAGTCATCCCAGCTGAATGCAGGTTTCATCTCGGCCTTGAACGGGAAGATGCTATCCACTGCCAATGTGTCGATATCCATCGTCAGCACTTTCAGCGCCATGTGGTTTGAGCTGTACGGCTTGCCTTCCACCTTCACTTCCATTGGCGGTATGTAATAGAGCGACGAGTCGAAGGAAGTGACAAGGTAACGCTTGGTGAGCACCATACGCTTTGAGTCGTTCAGATATTCTGTGTCGGGTTCGGTCGTGCAGAGCACCTCCAACCCTGGCAGTATCTGTTTCAACGAGTCGTATTGTGGAAACTCAACAGTCTTGCCCGCATCGGCACTCACCTCGAGGGTAATGTTCACCTGCTCGCCTATCATGATCTGAGTGGAATCAATCTTTGCATCGACAGTCACCTGTGCATACATCGGCAGCGACAGAAGGGCAAGCACGAGAGCAAATACTTGTTTATACTTCATTAAAAGCGGTATATTTATATATTAAAAGTTTAATATTATAAGAGTTTATAGAGTTATGCACAGTCCAATTATGTGCATTATGCATTATGAATTATCCATTATGCACTATGAATTGTGCATTGTGCATCATCCAAGCATCAGCTTCTGCGTCGGAACAGATTCATCAACGACTTCACATAATCTTCGTCGGTACGCACCGAGACACTGTCAACATTCGACTGCGTGAGCACGTTGTTGAGTTTTCCCTGGTGCTGCACCCACCACTCATGATGGGCACGCCGCACAGCCGACGAGGCCGTATCGACATAGACCTGTTCGCCAGTCTCACTGTCCACAAGCTTCATCAGCCCTATGTTAGGCAGTTCACACATGCGCTGGTCATAGACTTGAATTGCCACCACATCGTGACGGCGGTTGGCAATAGTGAGTTGCTGACGGAACTCGCCATGGTTGTAGAAGTCGCTCATAAGGAACACCGTGCAACGCTTCTTGATGGCATTGGTCATAAACTCGATAGCCATACCAAGGTCGGTCTTATTGCTTTCGGGCTGGAAACTCAGCAGCTCGCGGATGATGAGCAGTATGTGTTTGCGGCCCTTCTTAGGCGGGATGAACTTCTCTACGCGGTCGGAGAAGAAGATGACACCAATCTTATCGTTGTTCTGAATAGCCGAGAATGCCAACGTGGCCGCAATCTCGGTCACCATCTGCCGTTTGGTCTGGCCAATGGTTCCGAAATCGAGACTACCCGACACATCGACCATAAGTATCACGGTGAGTTCACGCTCCTCTTCAAACACCTTCACGAAAGGTTTGCCGAAGCGTGCTGTCACGTTCCAGTCGATGTCGCGCACATCGTCGCCGTACTGATACTCCCTCACTTCGGAGAAAGCCATACCCCTGCCCTTGAAGGCCGAGTGGTACTCGCCGGCGAAGATGTTGTTTGACAATCCGCGCGTCTTGATTTCTATTTTCCTTACCTGGCTGAGCAGTTCTGTGGTATCCATCATGGCACCTCTACCTTATTCAATATCTTGCTTACAATCTCCTCGGATGTGACATTGCTGGCCTCTGCCTCGTAGGTAAGGCCAATGCGATGACGCAGCACATCGTGTGCAATAGCACGTACGTCTTCAGGAATGACATATCCACGATGTTTGATAAATGCGTATGCACGTGAAGCGAGTGCCAGATTGATCGACGCACGCGGCGAGCCGCCAAAAGCGATGAGACCTTTCAGTTCCTTCAGGTTGTATTTCTCCGGATATCGGGTGGCAAACACTATGTCGGCAATGTATTGCTCTATCTTCTCGTCGAGATACACATCGCGAACCACACGTCGTGCATCTTCAATCTCTTTCGTTCCCATTATAGGGCGCACCGTCACCTCGTCACCCGAGATGTTCTGGCGTATGATTTTCTTTTCCTCCTCCAGCTTCGGATAGTCTATCACCACCTTCAGCATGAAACGGTCAACCTGAGCTTCAGGCAACGGGTACGTACCCTCCTGTTCGATAGGGTTTTGTGTAGCCAACACGAGAAACGGCTTCGGAAGCTCGTAGGTAGTGGTGCTGATAGTCACCTGCCGCTCCTGCATGGCCTCGAGCAGCGCGCTCTGCACCTTGGCCGGGGCACGGTTGATTTCGTCGGCCAGTACAAAGTTGGCAAATACCGGACCACGCTTTGCGATGAACTGTCCGTCCTTCTGACTGTAGATCATCGTACCGACGACATCGGCCGGAAGCAAGTCGGGAGTGAACTGGATGCGGCTGAACTGCGCATCGATGAGTGCAGCCAACGTGCGGATGGCCTTCGTCTTGGCCAATCCCGGCACACCCTCAAGCAGCACATGGCCGTCGCTAAGCAAGCCGATGAGTAATGACTCTACCAAATGTTTCTGCCCCACGATAGTATGCTCCATGCCTGTCATGAGGTTGGTTACAAACGCACTTTGGCGTTCTATGCGCTCATTAAGTTCGCGCATATCTAATACTTCTGCCATATTGTTCGTTAAGTTTTTTTATGTCTTTCGTTTTTGAGTTATGGTTTTCGCTGTGATTACTTTGTAAATTCAAAGCAAAATTACTGCTTTTCATCGATATATGTACACTCTTTTAACCATATTTATATTATCAAACCACTCTTTTAAGGGTCTTTAACACTCAATGAAACAAAAAAGTAATGAAGACACAAAAAAACGGAAAATCATAAAGTCGTAAAATCATAAAGTAGCTGTTTGCAGGCTGAGAGATAAGTCGCAACTTTACGATGTCGGAAGTAAAAAGATTGAAGATTGAAGGTTAAAGACTGTCCTTGCAGGTGGGAGAGTCCATCCGGATGGAACCTCCCCTAACCTTCCTATAGGCGGGGAACTCCATCCGGATGGAAATAGTCAAATAGCTAAATTGAAATAGCTAAATTGAGATAGCTAAATTGAGAATGAATCGATTGAAAAAACCGACGATTACGCGAGCCCTACGGCAACAGGATTTCGGTGCCAAGCGGAATGTTGTTGGGGTCTTTAAACCCGTTGAGCTTCCAGATGGCTTGCATGGAGTCCTTGGTGTTGTAGTAATATACTGAAATGGTCGTCAGCGACTCGCCTTTCTGCAATATATGCACCTTACGTTTCGGTTCGTCTGCTTGGTCGATTGCAGGTTGCGGTTGCGGCTGCGTCTGTGCTATCTCGGCCAGTTTTTCGAGTTGGGCTTGCGGTTCGTTGTCGGTTTGTTTCGGCCATGCAAAGGCCACAACGGCTACAACCACGATGATGGCAAGAATCAGCGACGTCCATTTTTTTACATCACTGCCACTCTTCACATCGGCAGGTGCCATGGCTGTAGGTGTGGTGTCAGCGGTAATCTCGGCTGGTTCGTCTGAAACGGCAACTGGTTCCGTCTCATCTTCTGCTACAGGTTCATCAGAAACTTCAACTGATTCCTCTACAACTTCAGTAAGCGGCTCTTCTGCAACGGATTCATCTATAACAGCTGCAACGGGTGCTGCTTCTGCTTCCGGGACTATTGTTTCTTCCGGAGTGGGAGTGGGAATGGGGTCGGGTTCGGCCGTCGGTGTTTCCTCTTCGGGCTCCTCGTCGGTGGTTGCAGGTGCTGTATCAGTAGTTTCGGCCGAGACGGAATTGAGCATTGCAAGCAGTGTGACGTCGGGTGTGAACGATAGTTTGTTGAAACCGGCAATGGTGAATCGCTCGCCACTCACTACATTCACACTTTCACGCTGTGCCACGTTTACTGCCTTGAATGTTCCGAAATCCTTTATCTTGACCACTCCATCCTGACTCACGCCGGTGAGCACAGTTTCTACGAATGCCCGGATGAAGCTTTCAGTTGTTTTCTTGTTCATGCCGGCCATCTGCGATAGCTGTTCGGCTATTGCGGCTGTCGATATCTTCTTCATGCCTCGTCCTCCTTTCTGTCGCCGTCGGCGAGTTTGTCTTTCAGTATCGAACTTTGTCGGAATGTGATCGACTTGCTTGCAGGAATGAGCTTAAATTGTTTTGTCGTTGGGTTGTATGCCCGTTTCTCCGACTTGGTTTTCAGGCTGAACGTGCCAAACGACTGGAGGTTGACGGTTTGGTCGGCAGCTATCGAATCAACAAGCATGATTGAGAACTGGTCGAGCAGTACTGCTGCCTCGGTGGTTGTCAAGCCCGAATTTTTGGCCAGAGCGCTTATGAATTGCTTATTTGTCATTTTGTTTCAAAAGAGCGTATATAGTAATTGAGTTTTTGAGTTCGTGAGATCTTGTTTACTCGACCGTTCCATAGAGGTCGAAATCGTCGGAATCGGTTATCCTGACTTTGTAGAAGCATCCGCATCGCAGCCTGCGTTCGGCTACCGGTATCAGCACTTCGGGGTCAACTTCGGGCGAGTCGAATTCGGTTCGTCCCACATAGTATTCGCCTTCTTTCCTGTCGATTATGACCTTGAGTGTCTGTCCCACTTTCTGTGCCTGCACCTGTGCTGAAATTTCTTGTTGCAGCGCCATGAGTCGGTCGAGGCGTTCCTGCTTCACGGCGTCGGGGATTGTGTCGCGGAAGTGTCGTGCCGCGTATGTCCCGTCTTCGTGTGAGTATGCAAATGCTCCCATGCGTTCGAACCGTGCCCACTTGGTGAATTCCATGAGTTCTTTGAACTCGCGGTCGCCTTCTCCGGGGAATCCCACCATGAGTGTTGTGCGCAGGTGTATGCCTGGCACGGCCTTGCGTATCTGTGTGATGAGTTCGTAGGTCTGGGTGCTGTCCACATGTCGGCGCATGTTGGTGAGCACGTCGGTGTTGATGTGTTGGAGGGCGATGTCGAGATATCGGCATACGTTGGGGTTGCGGCGCATCACGTCGAGCAGTTCCATCGGGAACTGGTGTGGATAGGCGTAGTGCAGTCGTATCCATTTCACGCCTTTCACGTGTGCGATGCGATCGACCAGCTCGGCTATACATCTTTTCTTATATATATCGAGTCCGTAGTAGGTCAGTTCTTGTGCTATTACCTGTAGTTCTTTCACTCCCTGGCTCACCAGCCATTCCACTTCGGCAACGATTTCGTCCATCGGCCGGCTTTTGTGTCGTCCGGTCATGATTGGTATGGCGCAGTATGCGCAGTGGCGGTTGCAGCCTTCTGATATCTTCAGGTATGCGTAGTGGCGTGGTGTTGTGAGGTGTCGGGGTGTTGGTTGTGAGTGGGGTCCAGCCTTCAGTTCGTCCACAATCTTGTCCCAGTCGAACTTGCCGTATATGCCGTCAACCTCGGGCAGTTCGTGGCCCAGGGTCTTGAGATATCGCTGGGAGAGGCATCCCATGACGTAAATGCGGCCGACGAGTCCTTCGGCCTTGCGTTCACAGCATTGCAGGATGGTGTTTATCGACTCTTCCTTGGCATCGCCTATGAATCCGCACGTGTTGATGATGACGATATGTCCGCGGGGGCGTTCCGGGTCGTGTTCCACCTTGTATCCCAGGGCCTCGAGGCGTGCCATGAGTTTTTCTGAATCGACCAGGTTCTTTGAGCATCCCAGTGTTATGATGTCGATTGTCTTAGTGTTCATTGCCGTCGAATAATGAATCGACAAACGCGCGTCGGTTGAATGGTTGCAGATCTTCCATTCCTTCGCCCAGGCCGATGTATTTCACAGGAATCTTAAACTGGTCGCTGATGCCTATCACCACACCTCCCTTGGCTGTTCCGTCGAGTTTGGTGATAGCCATCGATGTCACCTCGGTAGCGGCGGTGAATTGTCGTGCCTGCTCGAATGCGTTCTGTCCTGTGGAGCCGTCGAGCACGAGCATGACCTCGTCGGGGGCAGTAGGCATCAGTTTCCTGATTACGTTACGTATTTTTGTCAGCTCGTTCATCAGTCCTACCTTGTTGTGCAGTCGTCCGGCTGTGTCGATAAGCACCACGTCGGCCTTGCTGGCAATGGCCGAGCTCACCGTGTCGAATGCCACGCTGGCCGGGTCGCTGCCCATCTGCTGGTGCACCACCGGCACTCCTACCCTCTCGCCCCAGATACACAGCTGTTCCACTGCGGCAGCACGGAATGTGTCGGCAGCTCCCAGCACCACCTTCTTGCCCGAGGCCTTCAGCTGATATGCCAGCTT
>CAMHPM010000092.1 GCA_946187025.1 uncultured Prevotellaceae bacterium | reverse complement strand
AACAAATTGCTAAAAAAGCAACCAAAGAGTCAATGTTTGTTAAGCATTGACTCTTTTTTTATATATTTTTACAAATATTAGTTATGTGATTAATAATTATGTGAAGCTTTTTTTGTTACTTTGGAACACAAAACGAACTAACGCATGAAGAAAACCACAATAACGATACTCGCCATACTGATGGGCATCTCGTTCGTTGCCCTGCTTGCATTGCAGGTGTATTACATCGAGGAAGTCATCGAACTGCGACATCTGCATTTCGACGAATCGGTGAACCGCAGCCTCAACGAAGCCGCCCATCAGCTGGAAATAAAAGAAGCCAAACGATACCTGGAGCAAGGGCCGAGCGCATTCGACGGCATTGCAACAGTGTATGACTCGGTGAGCATCACCACCGACTCGGCATACATACAACGCACCAAACGCATCAGCGCAAAAGACGGCAGCGCATTCTCATATACCGAAACAACGGCCAACACAAATCTCTCGGACAAGTATTTCACACGTCGTTCAAACGGAATAGCCGACAAGTCGCGAACACTGCAGGAAATCATGCGCGAACGCTATGACAAGCAAAAAGAGCTGATCGACGAGGTGATTTACAGTATGCTATACACCGCCAGCGACCGACCGCTGAAAGACCGTATCGACTTCAAGGAACTCGACCTCAGCCTGCGCAGCGAACTGGCAAACAACGGAGTGGACCTGCTATACCACTTCAGGGTGTTGTCGAGCAACGGCACCGTGGTGTATCAATGTTCCGACTATGACCCTACGGGCGAAGACCTGGCATTCACAACAACATTGTTTAAAAACGACCCGGTGCAGAAAATGGGAAAACTGCAACTACACTTCCCTTCGCTCACAAAACTCGGTAAAAGTTCAGTGTGGTTCATCATGCCATCAATCGTCTTCACACTCATCCTGCTCACCACATTCATCGTGACACTCGTACTCGTGTTCCGACAGAAAAAGGTGACAGAGATGAAGAACGACTTCATCAACAACATGACTCACGAATTCAAGACACCGATTTCGAGCATATCGCTTGCGGCACAAATGCTGAACGACGAAAGCATCCCGAAGACTCCGAAGCTGATACAACGCCTCTCGACCACCATCAACGACGAGACCAAACGACTGCGATTCCAGGTAGAAAAAGTGTTGCAACTATCGATGTACGAGAACCAAAGAGCCAAACTCAACCTGCAAGAGACCGACGCACACGAACTGATAGCCGGGGTGATACACACCTTCGCACTGAAAGTAGAAAAGAACGGAGGTAAAATCATATCCGACCTCAGAGCCGGGCAACGCACCATATATATCGACGACATGCACTTCACCAACGTGATTTTCAACCTCATGGACAACGCCGTGAAGTATCGGAGGGAAGACGTGGCACTCGAACTCAAAGTATCAACATGGAACGAAAGCGGCAAGCTCTGCATCTCGATACAAGACAACGGCATAGGCATAAAGCGTGAAGACCTGAAACGCATATTCGTCAAGTTCTACCGGGTATCGACAGGCAACCTGCACGACGTCAAAGGATTCGGGCTCGGATTGGCATACGTAAAAAAAATCATAACCGAGCACAAGGGTACGATAGTGGCCGAAAGCGAGCTTGGCATCGGAACCAAATTCATAATCCGTATGCCTTTGGTAAACGAGAGTACAGATAACGATTGATACATCCGTACGAACAATGGTTAATACAACAGAAAACAAATACAAACAAACTATAAAGACTATGGACGAAAGAATTGAAAGTGCACACATCATGCTGTGCGAAGACGACGAGAACCTGGGTATGCTCCTGCGCGAATATCTGGAAGCAAAGGGATATGATGCAGACCTGTGTGTTGATGGCGAGGAGGGTTATCGCACCTTCCAGGAGAAGAAATACGACCTGTGCATACTCGACGTAATGATGCCAAAGATGGACGGATTCACACTTGCATATAAAATACGCGAGTTGAATGCCGATGTTCCATTCATGTTCCTTACAGCCAAGACACTGAAAGACGATGTGAAGCAAGGCTTCGAACTCGGTGCCGATGACTACATCACCAAACCATTTTCGATGGAAGAAGTCGTTTTCCGCATTGAAGCCATCCTGCGTCGCGTACGTGGCAAGAAGAGCCAAAGCGCCACTATTTTCCAAATCGGACGCTTCACATTCGACTCGAAGAAGCAGCTGCTCATGATTGACGACAAGCAAGAGAAACTCACCACAAAGGAATCGGACCTGCTCAAACTGCTTGCAAGCAAAAGCAACGAACTGCTGCAACGCGACTATGCGCTGAGGGCAATATGGGTCGATAACAACTATTTCAACGCACGTTCGATGGATGTATATATCACCAAACTGCGTAAACTGCTGAAAGACGACCCTAACGTGGAACTCATCAACGTACATGGCAAAGGCTACAAACTGGTCGTACCTGAGTAATAGAGCAAAAAGGCACGTATTACAACACAGAGACGTGCTTCACAATTAGAGCAAAAAGGCGTGCAACATTACAAATGTAACTGCACGCCTTTATTGTTTTTTAATAGTATTTATTTCAAGAGTAGGGATTTATATCAAGTGCCGGATATCACACGACGCTTATACTCAATATGTCCACTTGCCGGTTTCGAGTTCGATGGTCTCGGTTGTTCCGTCTTCGAGCGGTTTATAGAATGTAGCGGTTGTGTTGTAAGGAATGGTGAATGAGTACTTTATCTTTCCGTTCTTATCACGTTCCCATGCCGACGAAAGCAGTCCGTATGGAGTTGGTATCGTTCCCCGAGCCCAGTCAATGCGTTTTTGTCCTTCCGGAATCTCGCTGTCCTTACGCATGTCGGGCTTTGGAGCGAGAATGATGTGGTGGAATCCCGGGTCTTCATGGTCTGGTCCCATTCCGAGCATATCCCGATAGATCCACTCTGCTACAGCTCCGTAGGCATAGTGATTGAATGAGTTCATGTTCCATTCATGTTTGTTGAATCCTTCTCCGGCCTTAAACGAGTCCCAACGCTCCCACACGGTGGTTGCTCCGTTATCCACTTCGTAGAGCCAGCTTGGGTTCTTGCGCTGTAAGAGGAGGTCGTAGGCAAGGTCGGTCATTCCATATTCCGACAATGTAGGACAAAGATATGACGTGCCTACAAATCCTGTTGACAGGCAATAGCCGTTGGATTGTATCTTCTCGCGCAACTCTTTCACCGCATTCTCGTATTGTATGCCTGGCTCGAGCATATTGAAGTGCAATGCAAGTATATATGCAGTCTGAGTCTTATGTACAAGATGCTGACCAATGACATAACGGCTACGGAACTCCTTACGTATTGCTTCGGCCAGCGCGTTGTAGTTTTCTGGGTCGTCTTCCTTACCCAGAGCCATACTGATTCGTGCCATGAGGTCGGCCACGTATGCATAGTAGCACACACTTACATACCGTTTGTCGAGTTCTTCGTATGCCAGCCAGTCGCCATAATCGGTACCTGCTCCATTATATGAATACTTATCGTCGATGTTTGACTGGAGCCAAGTCATGTAAAGTTGCATTGCATCGTAGTTCTCGTCGAGGATTTCAGTGTCGTTATACATGAGATAAACGTTCCATGGCACAATCACGAGAGCATCGCCCCATGCAGCATTTCCGTAACTGCCATATCGTCCGAGCGGTGCCACGTCGGGCACAGCTCCGTCTTCGCGTTGTGCAGTGCGCAGGTCGCGCATCCATTTGTGATAGAAGGCACGCATGTCGCCGTTGTAGCAGGCGGTACGGCTGAACATCTGTGTATCGCCAGTCCATCCGAGTCGTTCATCACGTTGCGGACAATCGGTTGGAATCGACAGGAAGTTGTCGCGGGCGCTCCATCGTATGTTCTTATACAGCTGGTTCACAGCCGGGTCGCTGCATTCAAATTCAGCTTGCTCGTCGATGTCGGAACCAACAAACTGTCCGGTGAGGTTTATGATTGTGACATCGTCGGTTGCTGTCATCGAAATGTATCGGAATCCAAAGAACGTGGCAGACGGATTGTATGTCTCGCCCTTTGCATCTCCACCCAGTATATATCGCAGGGTGGTCTTGGCTGTACGCATGTTGTGAGTCCACACGCTGCCGGCCGGTCCGTCGTTTATGTGTGTGTCGCTTCCGTCGTCGTTGAGCATTTCTCCGAAGCGGCATACGATTTCTGTCCCGCTATTGCCCTTTACAGTGAACTGTGGCCATCCCACCATGTTCTGTCCGAGGTCGAAAATTGCGGTCTCACCTTTATGCAACGTGAATCCCTTGCCGCCGAGCACTGGTGTGCTTTTCACATTTATCTCTCCATACTTGGTTCCTGTCTGCTTCGTACCTTCCCACACAGTGACTTTCTTCACCGTCTGGTTGTATTCACTGCGCACCCTCACAAGTGGTCCGGTGAATGCCACAACCTCACCCACTGCTCCTGTATATTCCTGTGCCTTCTGCCATCCTTCCGACTTGTCGGCAAGCGAAGCCCATGTTGTGTTGCGTCGTGCATCGTAGGTCTCGCCGTTGTAAATATCGCCATAGAGCAACGGACCGCAGGTGTTTGTCTCCCATGATGTGTCGGTCACGAATGTTGCTACAGTACTGTCGGAATAGAGTACATATACCTTTGCCATGAAAGCCAGTGCATCGGGTTTGTAGTTGTTGCCAGCAATGTCGCCGGCCCACCATCCGTTGGTGAGTTGTGCTCCCACCATGTTTTCTCCTTTCTGCAACTCCTCGGTTATGTCATACATCATGTAAGGCACCTCCTTTGTGTAGTCGGTCCATCCTGGTTTCAGTTCGGCAAAGTATGGCTTCTCGTCGGCATCGGTATATGCCAGGCGCTTGCCGTTGAGATAGACGTCGAAGTTGCCGAGTGCGGCGGTGAAAAGGCCAGCCGACAGTATTTTCTTTTTACCTATGTCTATTCGTTTGCGCAGCACGGTAACACCATCCTGCACATTCCAGTCGTTCTTTTTTCCTTTCAGCCATTTGGCCCCGTCCCATCCGGTGCCGTTGAGTCCGGTTACAAACGACGCAGGTTTCGACACGACACGTCGTCCTTTGTTGTCGCTCACCGTGACGGTCCAGTAATAGCGAGTGGCCACTCCTTCAAATACGGGTGCCATAATCCATGAGTCGGTGCTACGCTGACTGCGTGAGTTCCACACACGTTGTGTACATCTCGCGTTGGAATAGATTTGCACCTGGAACATGGTTTGTTTCACGCCTTTGAGGTTTCCGTCGTCAACTGACCACGACAGCATTGGCTGTTCTTTGTCAACACCCACAGGGTTTACAACTCCATCAACTCTTAGGTTCGTCACCGACAATCCGGCAATGGCCCACACCTGAGATGTGAGCATTCCTGCAAGGAACGTTAGGAATATTTTTTTCATACGATTAAATTAACAGATTTTGCATGTTGGTATTATAACATATAAGACTACGAATCTCTCCGTTGGTTTAAGTCGTATGTAAAAAAAAGTGAATATGTGTTATGCTACGTCAGTCGTTTAGTATGTCGTCGTAGATGCGCAGGACGTCCTGCGTATCGACTGTACCGTCTTCGTTTATGTCGGTCGATGTGCCTTGGTCGTCATCTTTGCCAGCCTGCTGCATGTGTTCATACACCCTCAGTGCGTCCTGTGTATCGACCATTCCATCGAGGTTTACGTCGGCCACGACTTGCCCTGCAATACTGCGTACGGCCTCGCCCGACAGCTCGTAGTTGTAGATGCGAAGGTCGTCAATATATCCTTTCAGCAGTGGTGCCGAGCCGTCCTGACTGGTTCCAAAGTAGTTCATCACTGGTGCGATGTCCGACGGGCGCAGTGTTATGTCGGTTGTTTCGGCTGCGAGGTTGCCGTCGATGTATATTCTGACGTATCGTTGTCCGATGGTCACCGTCACGTGCCGCCACACAGAGCTCAGTCGCGAGCAGTCGAGGTGTTGTTCTGTGTCGCCGTTGACGAAAGCCAGCCTCATGCCCGAGCCCGACCCTGTAGTGAGATAGAAGCACCGGCGGTTGGAGGAGCCGAAGTCGAACATGTGCTGTCCGTTGCCGGCTGTGTTGCCTGTCCATCTCACCCACATTGCCACGGTCAGTTCGTCGGTGTTGGTGAGGTGATATGGCAGTTGCAGGAATGTGCTGCCGTCGAAGTTGAAGCTCGACTGTCCCATCTTGGTCAGTGCAGCGAGCGATGAGTATTTCTCGCTGCCGGCAAAGCGTGCGTCGAGGTGGTTGGCCGTGGCGTCGGCCAGTGTGCCTTCCATCTTATACCATGCCACGAGGATGTGTCCGGCCAGTGTTGTCGTGACGACCGAATCGCTTGTTGCCGATTGGTTGTCGCTGCGGTCGATGGCCTTGATGCGATATTTGTAGGTGAGGCCCTGACGGCACTGATTGTCGAGGTATTGGTTACCCTTCACTTTGCGGGCTATGGTGTTCCAGTCGTCG
>CAMHPM010000091.1 GCA_946187025.1 uncultured Prevotellaceae bacterium | reverse complement strand
AGCTCGCGACCCATCGACTGGCGCACCTGATAGTTGCCGATACGCCCCTTTGCCGTGATTTCACACACGATGAAGATGGTGCCATCCACACCCCGTGCCGACTGTACAGGCCTGAACTCCTTGGCCAAAAATTGGTTCAACCCCTTCATGCCACCCTTGTATTTAGCAGCCTCGAACGGCTCCTGCGGCTGGGCCTGGCGCTGCGAATAAGCATATGGATTGCCAAACTCAAACAACTGGGCATGAACAGAAAGGCCGGTGCCTCCGAAGAAAAAGGCCGACACAAAGAACAAGAGGCCGGAAACAAACGGATGAAATGCGGCCGAAAAGTGTGTTTTGTAATCGTGATGTCGCATAGACGTATGGTTTTCGATGCAAAAGTAACCATTATTTATCTTTTTCAAAAATATTTGCTCAAGTTTTTGTCTGTTCTCATTTTATTTTCGTACTTTTGCAGTTAAATTAGGAATGTAAGAATACAATTGAAATAAAACAGAGAAATAATGGCAACAAACAAGACAATAAAGACTGCACTCATCTCGGTGTTTCACAAAGACGGGTTGGAAGACCTGCTTGCCGAGTTGCACAAAAACGGAGTAGAATTCCTCTCCACCGGCGGCACCCAGGCATTCATCACCTCGCTTGGTTATCCATGCAAGAAAGTGGAAGACCTGACGAGCTATCCGTCAATCCTTGGCGGCCGCGTGAAAACCCTGCACCCCAAGGTCTTCGGAGGCATACTTGGCCGCCGCGCCCTCGAAAGCGACCAGACAGAGATGTCACACTACGAGATTCCGGAGATAGACCTCGTGGTGGTTGACCTCTACCCATTCGAAGACACAGTGGCATCGACCACCGACGAAAGCGCCATCATCGAGAAAATCGACATAGGCGGCATATCGCTCATACGCGCAGCAGCCAAAAACTTTGAAGACGTGGTGATCGTACCAAGCAAAGCCGAGTACGCACCACTGACCGACATCATACGCGCCCAGGGAGCAACAACCACCAAAGAACAACGCCGGTGGTTTGCCGAGCGCGCATTCGCAACAAGCTCACACTACGACACAGCCATTCACCAGTGGTTTGAGAACTGACACCTCTCCCCCGCTCCCTCAAGAGGAGGAGCCATATACATCCAAATGGTAGCTTTTCACCCATGAGAGGAGATAAGAGAGGGGTTATAATTCATCAACAACATTTCACCTTTCATTAATCACAACACATTATGGGATTTTTTTCAGGACTCTTTTCACTGACACAAGATATAGCGATGGACCTCGGCACCGCCAACACCATCATCATATCTAATGGTAAGATCGTGGTTGACGAGCCATCGGTTGTCGCCCTCGACCGCAAGACCAACAAAATGATAGAGGTGGGCAAGAAAGCCAAGATGATGCACGAAAAGACCCACCCCGACATCCGCACCTGCCGCCCGCTGAAAGACGGAGTGATTGCCGACTTCAACGCATGTGAACAGATGATGCGCGGCCTCATCAAGAAAATCAACACCGGCCGCAGCTTCATGAACCCCGCACTGCGCATGGTGATAGGCGTGCCGTCAGGCTCGACCGAAGTGGAACTGCGTGCCGTGCGCGACAGCGCCGAGCACGCCAACGGCCGCGACGTATATCTGCTCTTCGAACCGATGGCAGCCGCAATCGGTATCGGACTCGACGTCACAGCACCAAAGGGACACATGGTGGTCGATATAGGCGGTGGCTCGACCGAGATTGCAGTCATCTCGCTCTGCGGTATCGTGTCGAACAGCTCAATACGCGTAGCAGGCGATGAACTCACAGCCGACATACAGGAATACATGAGCCGCCAGCACAACGTGAAAGTGTCGGAACGAATGGCCGAACGAATCAAGATAAACGTAGGCTCGGCACTCACCGAACTCGACGACAACGCACCCGAAGAGTATGTGGTACACGGGCCAAACCGCATCACAGCCCTCCCGATGGAAATATCGGTATGCTACCAAGAGATAGCACACTGCATCGACAAGTCGGTGGCCAAGATCGAAACCGCAATACTCAACGCCCTGGAGAAGACACCACCAGAAATATATGCCGACATCGTAGAAAACGGAATCTACCTCACCGGAGGCGGAGCACTGCTGCGCGGACTCGACAAACGCCTCACCGACAAGATTCACATACCATTCCACATAGCCGAAGACCCGCTGCACAGCGTGGCAAAAGGCACCGGCATCGCACTCAAACACCTCGACACATACAGCTCAGTCCTTATGAGATGACATAGCGATGCAGAACCTTATCGACTTTATCATAAAGTATAAGTACTGGTTTGCATTCCTCCTGATGGAAGGATTCAGCCTTGCCATGCTTGTGCGCTTCAACAACTACCAAGGCAGCGTGTATTTCACAACTGCCAACTCACTGGTGGGCGGCATCTATTCAGCCGCCGACGGAGTGACATCGTATGTAGGCCTTGGTAAAGCCAACGAAATGCTCGAAGCCCAAAATATGCTGCTGCAAGCCGAGGTACACGAAATGAAACGCCAACTGGCCGCACACCACATCGACACACTGCAGTTCGCAGGCTTCAACCGCTCGCGCTACAGATTTGTCGGAGCACAAGTGATAAATGCCACCACCGGCCACAGCACCAACCTGCTGACCATAAACCGTGGCAGCGATGACGGCATACGCCCCGAGATGGGAGTGGTGAGCTCGAGCGGAGTCGTAGGAATCGTATATCTCACATCAGCCCACTATTCTATCGTGATGCCACTCATCAACGTCAAGTCGAAAGTGAGCTGCCGGCTCAGCCAGCACGACGCATCGGGCACGATGGAATGGAAATTCGGCGACATACGCAGTGCCTACATGACCGGAGTTCCCCTGCACATCAAAATCAGCAAAGACGAAAAGGTGGAAACCAACGGATACTCCGACATCTTCCCCTCGGGAATCCCAATCGGTACAGTGCAACAAGCAGAACCCTCGGCCGACGGATTGTCGCATACACTCAAGATTCGCTTAGCAGTAGATTTCGCAACGGTGCGCAACGTGAGCATCATCACCAACTACC
The DNA here is from genome assembly GCA_946187025.1 of uncultured Prevotellaceae bacterium. Taxonomy (GTDB): domain Bacteria; phylum Bacteroidota; class Bacteroidia; order Bacteroidales; family Bacteroidaceae; genus Colivivens. The sequence goes on along the minus strand of CAMHPM010000091.1, from coordinate 3,426 downwards.
ACCACGCAGAAAAGAAGCAACTGGAATTCGTTGCCGACTCAATAATGACCCTCTAACCCAAGCCACGTGTCACACAAATCGTTCATACGTTTAGGCCGCATGGCCCTTCTGCTGCTGGTTCAGCTGCTCCTGCTGAACCACCTGCACCTGTTCGGCTACGCAACACCGCTCATCATCGGCTACATGATAATATGCTTCGAGAGCGGCATGTCGCGCATGTCGCAGTTGTGGTGGGGATTCATCATGGGCCTTATCTACGACTTATTCTCAAACACCATGGGCATGGGAGCAGCCAGTATGACACTACTGGCAATGATGAAACCCTATCTGCTGAAACTCTTCATGCCTCGCGACGTGGTCGATTCGTTCAAGCCTACGATTCAGACGATGAACCTGTCAAACTACATCGGATACACACTTGCCTGCATGGGATTGCTGCACATGTCGTTCTACTTCCTCGAGGCATTCACCCTGTCCGACCTCCTACTCACCATCGGAGCCATGATAGGCGGCACACTGATGGCCACACTTATCTCTGTTTGTACTGAATACATTGTCCACAACCGGCAACAAGAACGCGACGTGATGAAATGAAGAACTATGAACTTGAACGGCGACAATACGTAATCGGCGGCCTTGCTTTGGCCGTCGTTATTGGTTATATCGTGCGTCTGGCGTTCTTGCAGCTCATCCCGAACGACTACGAGCAGATAGCCTGGAACAACGCATTGTACAGAAAGGTGATATACCCGTCGCGCGGAGCTATCTACGACCGCACGGGTCGCCTGCTGGTGTATAACCAGCCGGCCTACGACGTGATGGTGATAATGCGCGAAGTGAGCCACCTCGACACACTCGACCTCTGCAACACGCTGCACATAAGCCGTCAGAAATTTGAGGAACGCATGAGAAACATCCGCGACATAAGCAAGAATCCGGGTTATTCATCATATTCGCAGCAGCTGTTCATGCCTCAGATATCGACCACCGACTTCTTGATTTTCCAAGAGAAGATGTTCCGTTTCAAGGGTTTCTACATACGCGAACGCACCACCCGCCAGTATAGTTACCCGTATGCAGCACATGTGCTGGGCGACGTGGCTGAAGTGTCGGCCTCTGACATTGATGCCGACGACTACTACCGCGCAGGCGACTATATAGGCAAGCTTGGTGTGGAGCGGTCGTATGAAAGCGTGCTGCGCGGACAGAAAGGCGTTGAAATCCTGCTGCGCGATGCCCGCGGCAAGATTCAAGGCCACTATCGCGACGGTGCCGACGACCAGCAGCCGCTGCCGGGAAAGGACATCACACTGAGTCTCGACATACAGTTGCAGGCACTGGGCGAGCGCCTGATGCACGGCAAGCGTGGCAGCATCGTGGCCATCGAGCCAGCCACGGGCGAGGTGCTGTGCATGGTTTCGTCGCCTACGTTCAGCCCGTTCGACCTGCTTGGCAAGCAACGTGGTAGCAACATAAAGCAGATGCTGGCCAACCCGAGCCGGCCTATGCTCAACCGTGCCATATCGGGCACCTACCCGCCGGGGTCAACATTCAAGACATCGCAGGCACTCACGTTCATGCAAGAAGGCATCGTGGATGCCAACTCTACGTTCTACCCCTGCAACGGCGGCTTCCACTACAAAAACCAGAAACTGGGATGCCATGCCCACCCCTCGCCGCTGAGCGTGAAGCCGGCCATCGCCACCTCGTGCAACGGTTTCTTCTGTTGGGGACTCGTCAACATGTTTGGCAACCGCACAAAATACCCTACCGTGCAGGATGCCATGACTACATGGAAAGACTACATGGTGTCGATGGGGTTCGGCTACAAACTGGGTATCGACATTCCGGGCGAGGCTCGCGGCATGATACCTAATGCCGAATACTACGACCGCCACCTGGGCCGCTGGAATGCGCTGACGGTCAAGAGCATCTCGATAGGCCAGGGCGAGGTGACACTCACTCCGCTGCAGATAGCCAACCTTGGTGCAACCATCGCCAACCGCGGGTATTACATCATTCCACACATCGTGAAGGGTATCAAAGGCGGCCACATTGCCGACAGCCTGCAGCAGCGCCACTACACCAAAGTGGCGTCACGCTACTACAACGAGGTGGTGAGCGGAATGCGCAGCGCTGTGACCGGAGGCACATGCAAGGGAGCCCAGAACCCTTGGTACGACGTATGCGGCAAGACCGGAACGGCCGAAAACCGCGGACACGACCACTCCGTGTTCATGGGCTTTGCACCACAGAACAACCCGAAGATTGCCATCGCCGTGTATGTCGAAAATGGCGGATACGGCGCCACATTCGGTGTTCCTATCGGTGCGCTGATGATGGAACAATACATCCGCGGCGAACTCTCGCCCGAGAGCAAGGCACGCGCGGCGGCAATAAGCAACCGCAACGTGAACTGAGACTCAGCACTCACAGGCCCGAGACTGCGCACTCGCAGGCCTGAGACTCCGCACTCGCAGGGCCGAGACTCCGCACTCGCAGGGCCGAGACTCCGCACTCACAGGGCCGAGACTCCGCATTCGCAAAAATGGGATGCCCCACACATTTACGACATACGTCACAAAATGTGCCGCAAATTGCCCGACAAGATGTTATTTGAAAAGTTAAAAGTAAAAAAACGAGGTCGCAACACCTTATTTATTATTCAATATGTCAACTTTTCATTTTGTGCTTTCCTGTTTCGTTGCTTTTTTGTATCTTTGCACAATATAACGAACCGAACGACATACTTACATGACAAAGAACAAAAACCGACACGATAGCAAGCCTGCACGCCAAGTTGCAGCAGAGCCGAAGCACGCATCACACCCTGCATCGGCACCGGTCAAACACACACACCCACGATGGATTGACTCATATATCCCGGCAATGTCAATCATCATATTTGCCTTGTGGGCAGCCTACATGCTTGTAGTGCGCAATTCCGACTATCTCTATACCGCCTCCGAGCACACCCTGTGGCTTGCCGACCGCTCGTTTTACGACATGATGACGGTGAAGCCCGGCGGGCTGATAACGTGGACAGCCAGTCTGCTCACCCAGTTCTTCCACCACCCCGCCCTCGGCAGCGCCATCCTCATAGCCATCTGGGCAGCTACCTACGTGCTCACCCTACGTGCCTTCCGCCTGTCGCGCCACTGGCACTGGCTGGCCCTGCTGCCAATTGGCCTGATGCTATGCAGCGAGACATGTATCGGCTACTGGCTCTACTACATCAAGATGCCAGGATATTGGTTCGCCTCGTCGCTCGGCCTTCTGGTCAGTGTCGCAGCCATTGCCATCCACACACGCCTGTCGCTCTCGGCACCACGCTGGGCATCCATCGCGTGGCTGCTGCTCTGGATGGTCGCAGGATATATCGTCAGCGGATGGTGGGCACTCGCCCCAGTTGCCATCATGGCCATC
>CAMHPM010000090.1 GCA_946187025.1 uncultured Prevotellaceae bacterium | reverse complement strand
GGTGTGTTGGATTGAAGTTCCTTTTGTTTGGCTGCAATTTTGGACAGAGCCTTGCCTATTGCCGCATATACCATATTATAGTCGCACATGTGTTGTGCAATGCAAATGAAAGCAACGGCCATTCCTTGTCCGCTATCCTGCAGTTGATGCCACAACGTGTGTTTCTGTTTGCGATATGCCTCGCGTACCAGACGTTTCATGCGATTGCGGTCGATTGCATGATGAAAGCGTTTTTTCGGAACACTGACGAGTATCGACACTGGTACGTCGGGCTGTTGAATCGGCATGTAAACGACCCTGAACGGATATGCCGTTATCGAGTTGTTGTCGGTTCCGAAAAGCCTGTCGATGGTGCGTTTGCTGGTTATCCGCTCTGCTTTACAGAGTGTCTCACTTAGCTTCGCCTCCATGGTGTTTGATGAAATCTTCAATTATAGCAGGTACAGAGCGCAGTTCCGGTGTTAGCTGGAAATCGACCCGCAGGCTCATTTTCTCAGCTTCCTCTATAGTTTTAGCACCGATACATGCCAGTGCAATATTACCTTGATTGAAATTAGGGAAATTCTTTAGCAACGAGTGTATGCCTTCGGGGCTGAACAATACAACCATATCGTAGTCTAACTTCTCGTCGGGCTCGAAGTCATTGGCTACGGTGTAGTACATAACTGCTTCTGTATGATTCAGTTTTGCATTGTCGAGTTTGGTCTTCAACTCGTCGTCGTGTACCGACGACTGAGGCACGAAATACTTCTCGCTCTTATGTTTTACCATGATAGGGATGAGGTCATCCATCTTTCCTGTCAAAGGGAAGAATACTTTGCGTTTGCGGTACTGGATGTACTTCTGTAAATAAAGAGCTATCATTTCTGATTTGCAGAAATATTTCATACTCTCTGGTATGCTCACACGCAGGTCCTTGCACAAAGAGAAGAAGTGGTCGATACCATGTCGTGACGAAAAGACCACGGCTGTGTGGTCGAGTATCGACACTTTCTGCTGTCTGAAGTCTTTGGCTGGCATGTGGTCAACCCTTATAAACGGTCTGAAAACCACTTCTACGCCATATTTAGTCGAGACATCGAAATATGGTGATTTCTCGGTCTGGGGTTTTGGTTGTGAGACTAATATCTTCATCTACGTCTGTTTTGTTATATTTTGGTCAATAAATGCCACGCCATGAGAGAGGGCATTATTTCGACGCTGCAAAAGTACAAAAAAAATAGCAAACAGCCATATCTTTTAGGCCGAAAGTTTACATATAGCTTAAAAAGTAGTATGATTTTCTGTAGAATGACTATTCCTATTAAGCAATAAGTTATGTTTGTAAGTGCTTGGGGACCGAACACACAAAGCAGTGCTAACGGAAATGCGAACATCGACACAATTGCTTCGGAAAAGAAGAACGCAGATAGCCAATTGCGCCCTCTGTCGGGCTGAAAAAAAGTCCAGTTGACAAGCGAATATGTAAGCCCTTTAAATGCTATCAATGTCACGAATCCGAGGAACATTAGCATCACCAATCCATAGTGCGGCTCAGGGTTGGATTGTGCTGCAAACCCTCGGTGTGCGATGATGCTTGCCGAGAGGCCTCCAATGATGATGAGTAGCAGTATATCTACAAACTCGGCATTGCTAGTGCTGATTTCATTGGCTGCATAGGTTTGTCGCGAAGAGAAGAACGTGTTAAACTTGTAGGCTATCACCATCCGGCTACGATAGAGAATGAATGTGAACAGCACAAACAGCGCGACAGCTATCAGTATAATGATGTCGTCGTTGGCCATGTGGTATGCTCTCAATGCGTTCATCTCTTTTTTATGTTGGTCTTAATGGTTTCTGAAACTGCGCCTATTCTGAGTCACAAGTGTTGTCAGTACATTTTCAGAGGGCAAATTCCTTCCTGATCTTATCTACGAGATCGAGTTTCTCCCATGTAAACAGTTCCACTTCTATATCTTTCGTTCCACCCGATGCGTATGGGCTGTAGAAGTGTTTCACCACTCGTCGTGGTTCGCGTCCCATGTGACCGTATGCTGCCGTTTCTGTGTATATTGGTTGCCGCAGCTTCAAATCCCGCTCAATGCTGTATGGTCTGAGGTCGAACATATGCTTTATGTGTGCAGCTATCTCACTGTCCGACATACCTACACGGCTCTTGCCGTATGTGTTGACATATATACTGACAGGTTCTGCCACACCTATGGCATAGCTCAGTTGCACCAGCATTTCATCGGCCACCCCGGCTGCAACCATGTTTTTTGCGATATGGCGTGCAGCGTATGCAGCCGAACGGTCAACCTTGCTTGGATCCTTTCCTGAGAAGGCTCCACCTCCGTGTGCCCCCTTGCCTCCGTAGGTATCGACAATGATTTTGCGTCCGGTAAGGCCTGTATCTCCATGCGGACCGCCGATTACGAACTTTCCTGTAGGATTTACAAAGTATTTTATGTCGGCATTGAACAGTTGTTTTACCTGCTCGTCGGCTATTTCGCTTATCACTCGCGGTATCAGAATAGTCTTCACATCGGTTTCAATCTGTCTCAACATGGCTGCATCATCGTCAAGGAACTCGTCGTGCTGAGTAGATACCACGATTGTATCGATGCGTTGCGGACGTCCGTCGTCACCATATTCTATCGTAACCTGGCTCTTGCTGTCGGGGCGGAGATAGGTCATCACCTTGCCTTCTTTCCTTATGTCGGCCAGAGTGCGAAGTATGTGATGACTCAGTTCGAGCGGAAGAGGCATATATGTATCTGTCTCGTTCGTGGCATAACCAAACATGATACCTTGGTCGCCGGCTCCCTGGTCTTCTGCCTTCTGCCTTACGACACCCTGATTGATGTCGGGACTTTGTTCGTGAATGGCCGAGAGGACACCGCAACTTGCAGCATCAAACCTGTATTCGGCACGTGTATATCCAATATTGGTTATCACTTTGCGTGCAACCTCCTGCAAATCGATGTATGCCTGCGACTTCACCTCACCTGCTATTACCACAAGACCCGTGGTGACAAGAGTCTCACAAGCTACCTTAGAGTCGGAATCGAACGCAAGGAATGCATCGAGCACTGCATCGGAAATCTGGTCGGCAACTTTGTCGGGATGCCCTTCGCTTACCGATTCGGATGTAAATAAATAACTCATTTCGTCTTCGTTTATATGTTATTCGACAACAATCGACTGCTACAAAAAATGCAGCAGGGCGTAATCTGACTTGAATATATGGTAGAGAATTGATTTCTGATGCTGGCAATCGGGTTATTCCTCTGTGTCGAGGTAGTAAACGACCCTTTGTCGGTTTTAGCATTTTTTTTCGTGGTTGCAAGCAGCTCAAATCTCTCCACGCTTCAAAAGCGAGTGCAAAGTTACGAATTATTTGCGACACAACAACTACATAGCGTCCTTTTTTTTGTATTAGCAACTCAAAATAACAATAAAAGCAGCGGTGATGTAATCTTACACCACCGCTGTTTTTCCTTAAGTCACCTACTGCCGGCCGTTTACGTAATGTCGTATTGCTCGCCCAAAGAATGTTATGTTTTCTGTTTCACGACAGTCGATTACAGGTGCCTTCGTTCCTTTCTCCAGCACCTTCTCGCCTTCTTCGGCCCATGCTTCGTCCCACAACCCACAGTCGATGAATTGCTGTAACACGTTGCGTCCGCCTTCCACTAACAACGATTGTATGCCACGTCGGTAAAGGGTGCTGAGTACCTCGCCTATGCTTCCCTCCACCACAATCATGTCTGGATCGGCCACGACCGACTCACGATGATGAGTAAGCAGCACTCGTTGCGGATTCCGGCCGTACCATGCTCGTGTAGTAAGCGACGGGTGGTCGGTCGTCCACGTATTGTGTCCCACAAGTATTGCCTGATGTTCGGCCCTCAGCTTATGACACAGCATCTGAGTATATACATTCGATATCTGTGTCGGTTGTTGGCGTCCATCTGCATCTACAGCTGCAATAAACCCATCGGCACTTGCAGCCCATTTGAGTGTGACGTAGGGCCGACGATATTTATGGAACGTGAAGAATACCTTATTCAGGGCCTTACACTCTTCCTCACATACACCCACCTTTACATCTATGCCCGCCTGGCGCAGTCGTTCTATGCCTCGCCCCTGCACTTGTGCAAAGGGATCGATGCACCCTACTACCACTTTCTTCACGCCTTTCCTCACAATAAGCTCGGCACAAGGCGGAGTCTTCCCGTAGTGGCTGCATGGTTCGAGGCTTACATACAGCGTTGCCTGCGGCAGCAGGTGTTCATGTTGCGGTTTCACAGCAGCAAAAGCATTTACCTCGGCATGTCCCTCACCGCATCTCACATGATAACCTTCGCCTATAATCCGGCCGTCAGCCACGATTACAGCCCCCACCATAGGGTTGGGTTGTGCATTCAGCCGACCGTTTTTGGCCAGCTGAATGCATCGGTGCATATATGTCTCGTGATCAATCGTCAATTGTCAATCTTCAATTTGCACGCAGCGTACAAGTCTGGATGGTTAATTTTCAATCTACTTCACCTCCCAGATATCGTTGGTTTCGAGCAGTTCGGCAAATGAGTGATACTTTTTCTGTGCCTTCACTTCCTCTATCTGAGCAGTCACACAATCATCGTATGTAGGAGCTTCAACGTCGCGGATTACACCCAGTGCCACTGGGAATCCGTCGCCGTTACCCATGAGTGCCAGCTTGAGCTGCAAGGTGTTGTCCTCGCAGTGGGCATCGTGAACCAAGATGTCGGCTTCAGTCACTCCGTTTTCACCTATCTTCACCACTTTCAAGCCAAATCCCTCCTGCATGAGTCCGTATTCACGGTTCTCGCCGAAGATGAGAGGTTTGCCGTGTTCTACGTAAATCGCATTCTTGGCACGTCCCTCTTTGGTATATACGTTGTCGTGAGTTCCGTTGTTGAAAATCACACAGTTTTGCAAAATCTCGCACACACTGGTGCCTTTGTGATTGTATGCAGCCTTCAACACCTCGACCGTCGCAGGTGCATCGGTAGCCACGGCACGGGCAAAGAAGTGTCCGCGTGCTCCGAAACAGAGTTCTGCCGGACGGAACGGGTCTTCCACTGTGCCGTAAGGGCTCGACTTGCTCACAAATCCGCGTGGGCTTGTAGGACTGTATTGTCCCTTTGTCAGGCCATATATGCGGTTGTTGAGCAATATCATGTTGAGGTTAATGTTGCGTCGGTTGGCATGTATGAAGTGGTTTCCACCGATTGCCAACCCGTCGCCGTCGCCGCTCACCTGCCATACCGCCAGTTTCGGATTGGCTACTTTGCAGCCTGTAGCTATGGCGGCAGCACGTCCGTGGATGGTATTCATGCCATAAGTTGCCATGTAGTGAGGCAGACGGCTGGAGCAGCCGATACCCGAGATGACGGCGGTGTTCCATGGCTCGACACCGATTTCTGCCATTGCTTTGTGCAGAGAGGCCAGGAAAAAGTGGTCTCCGCAACCAGGACACCAACGTGGCTGTCCCTTCTTATAGTCTTGAACTGTAAATGCCATAATTGTTATGTCCTTTCTTATTTATCTAATATACTATTGAATTCTTTGGTAAGTTCGCTCACTACGAATGGTTGTCCCTTGACCTGATTGAACTGGTAAGGTACAAATCCGTCGATCTTCATTCGCAGGTATGCAGCAAGCTGGCCCATGTTTTGTTCGGCCACCACCACTTTCTTATACTTCTTGAGCACTTCGGCGGTGTTTGCAGGGAGCGGACGGATATATTTGAAGTGTGCCATTGCAACTTTCTTACCCTCGGCCCGCATCTCGTCCATTGCAGCATGTAAGTGTCCGAACGTGCCTCCGAAGCCCACAATCAGTAGGTCAGCATCGTCCTTGTCGCCCAGCACTTCAAGGTCTGGCACACGTATTCCGTCCACCTTCTGCTGTCTGAGCTGAGTCATGAGGTGGTGATTCTCTGGATCGGTTGATATGGCACCAGTCTTGTTGTCCTTCTCGAGTCCACCCAGTATGTGCTGGAATCCTTCACGTCCCGGTACAGCCCAGTAGCGCACCTTGGTTTCTTCGTCACGCATGTAAGGAGTCCATGTGCCTCGCAGTTCTTCCGGCACGTACGGCGGACAGATGGCAGGATATTCTTTGAGGTCGGGCAGTTTGAGGGCACCCGAGCCGTTTGCCACGAAAGCATCGGTGAGCAGTACCACAGGAGTCATGTTCTCAAGAGCCATCTTGGCAGCCTGATATGCAGCATCGAAGCAGTCGGTAGGGCTGGTTGCAGCCATCACAGGCATAGGACTCTCGCCGTTGCGTCCGAAAAGCACTTGCAGCAAGTCGGTCTGCTCGCTCTTGGTAGGCAGTCCGGTAGCAGGTCCGCCACGTTGCACATCGAGCACCACAAGCGGCAGTTCCATGATTACGGCCAGGTTCATAGCCTCGCTCTTCAGGCAGATGCCAGGGCCGGAGGTCGATGTGACAGCCAGTGCTCCGGCAAACGATGCACCGAGAGCCGATGCACAACCTGCAATTTCGTCTTCACACTGCACGGTGATTACACCCAGCGACTTGTGTTTCGACAGTTCGTGGAGCA
>CAMHPM010000089.1 GCA_946187025.1 uncultured Prevotellaceae bacterium | reverse complement strand
ATTCTTCTATCTTCATATCGGATTTACACCTTCTTTATAAGTTCCTTCATCAGTGCGGTCATACGTGGCTGCGCTGCATTTGCAGCTTCCTGCACCTCCTCATGGCTCACTTTCACCGCATCGGCAAAGCCGCCGAGATCGGTAATGACCGATATACCAAACACACGAATGCCACAATGTACGGCCACAATCACCTCCGGCACGGTTGACATGCCGACCGCATCGGCACCCATACCACGGAACATGCGATACTCTGCAGGAGTCTCGAAAGTAGGTCCCGACGTACCAAGATATACGCCTTTGAATATCTTGATGCCGAGACGCTGGGCGGCATCTTCCACAATACTGATGAACTCAGGGTCGTAGGCCTGGTGCATACTTGGGAACCGAGGTCCCGTAGGGAAGTTCTTACCTCGCAACGGATTCTCCGGGAAGAGGTTGATGTGGTCGGTAAGCACCAGCAAGTCGCCGACATGGAACTGAGGATTCATGCCACCGGCAGCATTGCTTACAAACAGGTTTTTGATGCCCAGTTCATACATCACACGTATAGGAAATGTCACCTCCTTCATGGAATATCCCTCGTAGTAGTGGAACCGGCCTTCCATTGCCATTATCTCCTTACCTCCGAGGCGTCCGAAAAGCAGTTTTCCGCTATGCCCCTCGACTGTTGATACCGGCATATTCGGTATCTCACTATATGGTATTTCACTCTCTACGTCTATCTCGTCAACCAAACGTCCGAGACCTGAGCCCAAGATGATTGCAGTCTCAGGCTTGCTTGTCATCTTCTGCTTGAGGAATTGTGCGGTTTCTTGAATTTGTTCGTACATAATCGAGTATTTGTTGGTTAAACATATCTTTTTCGTTGTGCAGCACCTCCACCTCTATCGGCAGAGCATAGATTTCCTTGCCAAATGCCATGCCGTCGGGTTGCAAGCGTGCCATGTCCTTCTCTGTTGTGACGACAATACGCGGTTTGTCGGTTCCCAGGGCTTCGTATTCACGTTGCATCATCGTGTAGTCATTGTCTGAAAACGCATGATGGTCAGCATACCTCATGATGCTGAACTGTGTATATTTGCTCAGTTCCCGCTCCAGCGGCCTGGGATTCGCAATACCTGTCACGAGCAGCACATTGTAATGCTCAAGGTCGGCCAGGGCTATTTCCTTGTACTTGTTATAAAGGTTACCATAGTGAAACCTCGTGAAATAAATATCCTGGTTGCTCCGTATGTCGAGTGCTTCATAGTAGCGGTATGCGTCGTGGTCGTTCAGCTCATGATCGAGTTTCGTCACAACCACTATGTCAGCCCTGCGTCCTCCTCTTCGGTTTTCCCTGAGCCTGCCTGCCGGCAACAGATAGTCGCGGGTATATAGCCGGTGTGAGTCGGTGAGCAGAATATTGAGTCCAGCTGCCACGCGGCGATGTTGGAATGCGTCGTCGAGCAATATTACGTCGATTCCGGCAGTAGCGGTGCCAGTGACAAGACGTTGTATTCCGTCGCACCGGTCTTCATCTACAGCCACCACGAGGTCTGGAAACTTGCGCGCCAGCTGCAGTGGTTCGTCGCCGATATCAGCAATCGTGGAGCATTCCGTTGCCATCACGAAACCTTTTGTCTTGCGTTTATACCCACGACTCAGCACAGCCACGTGGTAGCCGTTGGCTTGCAACAGTCGCACGAGATATTCGGTGTGTGGTGTCTTGCCAGTGCCGCCCACGGCGAGGTTTCCGATGCAGATGACCGGCAGGTCGTATGCCTGTGAGGCCAGGATACCGTGGTCGTACAACAGGTTGCGTATCGACGTGACGGCATCGTATGCAATGGCGATGGGCAGAAGCGGGTATATCATAGATTGGGGATGCGACGATGTCGCATCATACGTGACTGGGGGTTGACTGGATCAGAGGTTGAACTTAAGGTAGAATGGCATTGCAGCCTGCAGGTGATCCTGACCTGTGGCCGACCTGACGGTGCGTATGGCATCGTAGTAGTCGCCAAGCATGAGGTGCAGTTGCTCGTCGGCATACGACGACTTGGATGTCGTCTCTTCAAGCAGTTGTTCAAAGAACGATTTCTGTGCAGGGTATTCCGTAATTGTGCACTCGTCGATTCCGGCCAGTTCCTTGGCTTTGCTGATGGCATCGTCCAAATCTCCGAGCTGGTCAACCAGTCCGAGGTCGATGGCATGTACGCCGGTCCATACACGTCCTTCGCCTATCACCTTGATTGAATCCTGTGACAGTCCGCGGCCATCGGCACAACGGCGTGTGAAGAGGTCGTAGCCATGGTTGATATATTCCTGGAAGAGTTCTTGCTCCTGAGGAGTGAACGGACGGAACACAGAGCCGAGGTCGGAGTATTCGTTGGTGTTCACAACAGCTACGTTTACTCCAAGTTTATCCTTGACGAGTCCGCTGACATCTGGGAATGTACCGAAGATACCGATTGAGCCGGTCAGTGTGGTTGGTTGTGCTACAATCCAGTTTGCGGCACACGAGATGTAATAGCCACCGCTGGCAGCATATCCGCCCATCGACACGACGATTGGTTTCTTTGCCTTGATGTTCATAACCTGATGCCATATTTGCTCAGATGCGTATGCCGAGCCACCTGGTGAGTTGACACGCATGACTACGGCTTTCACGTCGTCATCGTCGGCCAGCTTCTTGAGGTCGCGTATTACCTTCTCGCCTACAATCTCGTCGCTGCCTGCAAATGAATACTGCGACGGGCTTTGCACGATGTCGCCTTCGGCATAATACACGGCTACGATGTCACCACTCATGCTTTTCGGCGAATTGTTGGCATTTGCTGCCACATTTGCCACACTTGTGGTGTGGTAGTTGTCTTTATCCACGTTCATCATGTTGGCAATCATCTGCGGCACGTCGTCGCTGTAGGCCACCTTATCGACGATTTTGTTTTGTATCAGGTATGATGTTTGTTTCAGCACGAGTCCGCTGTCGGCCAGTGCATTGAGTTTGTCGGCTGTCATGCCTCTCGACTTGCTCACGTCGGCCAGCATCTTGCTCCATATCTCAGAGCTGAAGGTCTCTATCTGCTCGCGGTTGGCATCGCTTATGTCGTCGAGCAGGAATGGTTCTACGGCCGACTTGTATGTGCCGACTTTCACCACCTGCATCTTCACGCCTACCTTTTCGAGTATTTTCTTGTAGTACATGGTCTGCATCGACAATCCTACCCACTCTACCATGCCTTCAGGGTTGATTACCACGGAGTCGGCCACGGAACTGATGTAGTATGTGCCTTGTGTGTAGTTGTCGCCATAGGCAATGATAAACTTGCCCGACTCCTTGAAATCGAGCAGAGCGTCGCGCAGTTCTGTGAGTAGAGCCGGAGTTGCTCCGGAGAAGTTTCCGCTCTCGATGTAGATGCCCTTTATCTTTTCGTTTTCCTTTGCGCTCTTTATAGCAGTAACCATGTCGTTGAGTCCAGGGATAGATTCGCCTTGTCCGCTGAGCTGGTCTATCGGGCTGGCTTCGGTAGTGCGGTCGGAGAATGTACCGTTGAGTTTGATTACCATAACCGAGTTGTCGTCAATCGACTCGGCCACTGCTCCCATCGATGCCATGCCGGCAAGTGTGAGCAGCGAGAAGATGCTGATGATGATACTTACGACGATAATACCTGTGATTGTCGCCAGTGTGTACTTTAAGAAGTCTTTCATTGTTATTGTTTTTTTGTTGGTTTTTTGGTTTTTTCGTGCGGGGAAACCGCACGACACGGATGCGAGCGTGGGATTCGTGCGGGAAAACCGCACGACACGGACGTGGGCTGGGGGGTGGTTATTTGCTCAGGCGTTTGTACTGCTCACATGCGGCTAGGAGCCATGCTCCAGTACCGAACGGGTGCTCTGAGCGTGCGTCGGCAATGCGTGTTGGGTCGGGTTTTTCTCCTATCGGCTGCACGTATCCTATCGAGCCGTCGGGCTGCAGTGCGGTCTTTGTCAGATAGTCCCATGCACGATCGATGACAGGCTTGAATTCTGCTTCCTTCAACAGTCCGTTGTTCACACCCCACAACATACCGTAGGTGAAGAATGCCGTTCCGCTGGTCTCAAATCCCGGTGCATCCTCAGGACATAGCATCGAGCGTGTCCAGTAGCCTTCGGGTTGCTGGCATTTGGCCACTGCCTTTGCCAGTTGCTGGAATCGCTGCACGTATAGTGGCCGGTATTTGCTGTCTTTCGGCAGGTCTTGTAGCACTTTGGCCAGTCCGGCAAGCACCCATCCGTCGCCACGCGCCCAGAAACTCTTTCCCTCGCCACATTTGGTCTTCACCTTCGGATAGACATACTTTCCGTCGCGGTAGTAGAGATGGTCGTCTTTGTCGAAGAGCAGGTCGTCGGTCCAGCGGAAACACTCGTATTGCTTGTCGAGTAGTCGCTCGTCGTGAGTCACCGTGTATAGTTTCGTGAATATAGGCAAGCCCATGTACAGCGCATCGGCCCACCACCAATAGTCGTTCTCCTTGGTTTTTGTCTGATACATCATCACCTCCAATGTGCGTTGCAGACGTTCGGCACGGTGCTCCAGCTTGTAGAGGTCGATATACACCTGAAAACAAATCTGCCAGTCGGCAAACAGCACGTGGTTCATGTCTTCGCCGTATGTCTTGTACTCCCACTTCGACTTGTCGGTCTGTGTGGCACCCTTCCAGTGGTTGTATTCAGCCCATGCCACTGCATAGTCGAGATATTGCCGACGGCCGGTCACTTCGTATGCGGCCTGATTGCCCGTGAAGTATGCGGCATTGTCCCAAAAACCACGGCACTGAGCCTTGTGGCGTGCCTGCCACGAGTCGTTCACCTTTTCTATCAAGCCCTTCACCTCGGCGGCTGTCTGGGCATATGACGCTGCTGCAAGTGTAAAAACTACAGCAATACAGATATTTTTTTTCATAGTTCGACAAATTTATTTCGACTACAAAAATACAGACTATTTGCGATATGACCAAACATTTATATATAAATATAAGGTGTGAATCGTACATTTCGCCGTATGCAAGTTGTGAATGCTCTCTGCGCGTGGCACAAAATGAGTGCGCACTCGCGGGGTCGCGAGTGCGGAGTCGCGGGCCTGCGAGTGCGGAGTCTCAAACGGTCGCGCCTACAGGCGTTTCTGACGAATGTGGGAGTAAAAACAAAAATAATGGGCCAGCGCCGATGTCCGATTGGTATTTATTTACTATCTTTGCAGCATGAAATTGTATTCAGACAGCGAATTAGCTCGCATCATAGACCATCCACTTTTCCGCCTCGTGTCGGAGACAGCCGACTCGATGGGGCTGGAGTGTTATGTCATTGGTGGCTTCGTGCGCGACTTGTTTCTCGAACGTAAGAGCAAAGACATCGACATCGTGGTGACATCGGCCGGCACCGACCATGCCACTACGGGCAACACTCGCAATTCCATACGCCTGGCTCAGGCCTTGCAGCAGAAGCTGGGACGGCACACCAGCCTGAGCGTGTTCAAAAACTTCGGCACGGCCCAGCTCAAGGCCCGCGGGTCGGAAATTGAGTTTGTGGGCGCACGCCGCGAAAGCTACAGCCACGACTCGCGCAAACCGATAGTGGAGGACGGCACGATTGAAGACGACCAGAACCGGCGCGACTTCACCATCAACGCCATGGCCATCTGCCTCAACAAAGGGCGGTTCGGACAACTCATCGACCCGTTCGACGGACTCGGCGACCTTGAAGACGGAATCATACGCACTCCGCTCGACCCCGACATCACGTTCAGCGACGACCCGCTGCGCATGATGCGGTGCGTGAGGTTTGCCACGCAGCTGTCGTTCCAAATCGAGGACGAGACATTCAAGGCCCTGTCGCGCAACAAGGAGCGAATAAAGATTATATCAGGCGAGCGCACAATCGAGGAGCTGAACAAAATCATGATGTCGGCCGTGCCGTCGCGCGGATTCATCGACCTCGAGCGATGCGGTCTGCTCGAAATCATATTTCCCGAGCTGTATGCCCTCGAAGGGGTGGAAATACGCAACGGGCGCGGACATAAGGACAACTTCTACCACACACTCGAGGTGCTCGACAATGTAGCCAAGGCAGGAGGCGACCTGTGGCTCAGGTGGGCTGCGCTGCTTCACGACATAGGCAAGCCACGCAGCAAACGTTGGGACCCGCTGCTGGGCTGGACTTTCCACAACCACAACAACATAGGCGAAAAGATGGTGCCACAGATATTCCGTCGCATGAAACTGCCTATGAACGAGAAGATGAAATATGTGGAGAAACTCGTGGGACTGCACATGCGCCCCATTGCCATTGCCGACGACGAAGTGACCGACTCGGCCGTAAGGCGCCTGCTGTTCGAGGCGGGCGACGATATCGACGACCTCATGTTGCTGTGCAACGCCGACATCACATCGAAAAACGAGACACGCCGACAGATGTTTCACCAGAACTTTGAGCTGGTGAAGGAGAAGCTGGTAGCCATCGAAGAGAAAGACCGAATCCGCAACATGAAGTTCGCAGTCGATGGCGACGAAATCATGCAGATGTTCGGCCTCGCACCGGGCCGCGAAGTGGGTGTGCTGAAAAATGCGATGAAAGAAGCCATCCTCGACGGCATCATACCAAACGAACA
>CAMHPM010000088.1 GCA_946187025.1 uncultured Prevotellaceae bacterium | reverse complement strand
CCAGCTATAGGCCCTCGGTACGCACCGTGACACTGAACGGGGCAAACACCCTCCACGAACTAATCAGCGAACACGATTTTCTCCGGACACAACATCTGCATCTTGCTGGTGAGATGGGAGAAGCCGACTTCCAATTCCTGCGTCGGATGTTGAACGAAGGCATATTATGCAGCATAGATATGAGCGAATGTAATATCACAAGACTGCCAAAATCAGCATTCGAGCGTTGTAACAACCTTACTTACATAGTCCTGCCCCACTCTCTTAAATATATAGACGAAGCAGCTTTTCGCGGCTGCCAGCATCTTTGTTTTGTCGATTTCAACGAAAACCTTCTGTCGATTGACCGCGATGCATTCAACAGATGCACGAGTCTCATCAGCCTGTCACTGCCTCCGAGTCTCGTGCAAATATATAATAATGCATTCACTTCGTGTACCACCTTGTTTCATGTCGTACTACCCGATGGAGTTAAAGGAGTCGGCATTCAGTCGTTTGCAAACTGCACCAACCTTCGCAGCATCTCCTTCCCATCGTCTGTACATGCCATCGGCGCGGGTGTCTTAGATGGTTGCCAACGTCTCAGACGAGTCAGCATCGATGAAAACAACCCTTATTTCCAGTCGGTCGGTACACGCATCGAATTTAAATAGCTCGCAATACCTCAGTAAATTCAGGCTTGGCACCTTCTTCATTACCTACCTGCACCTTTACCTTCAGCATCTGTCCGTTTTCCTCAGCCTCATACAAATAATATGTCATGGCAGCGGTTGCAGCCTTGCCAACTCTGACCGGCTGTGCATGTAGCATCGGGTAGTCGCCACAAGCAGCATCATAGATAGCAATTTCTTCTTCGCTTACAGGTTGCGGAGCTGAATAATCTGGCAGCAGGTCAACCTCGCCTTCCACCATCTTGTTTGATTTCAGGAAATACTCAATCTCAGCTGGTGCCGACTCAATTCGTGCATTTCTCACGCCATAACCCATAACCACGTCGGCATCGGGCAGTGCTCGCTGCATGTCGGCCGTGCTGCTGTCGAGTCCGCCACTGCCGAATGTGCAGAATGTTATGATTCGTTTACCACTCAAGTCGTAGTTCTTGATGAACGACTCAACCGGTGGAGCAAATGTACCAAACCATACTGGATAGCCGATGAAAATGACATCATACTGACTGAGGTCGGCCTCCACGGGCTTTATCTCCGGCAGCACACCTTCAGCCCTCTCCTGTTGCGACCGCTGAATGGTAGCCTGGAAGTCTCCGTCGTAAGCTTCCACAGCTTCTATGGCCTCGATGTCGGCACCCAATTGTTTCTGTAGTTCCTCGGCAACAGCTCGTGTTGCACCTGTCTGCGAATAAAAAATCACAAGTGCCTTGCTTGCACCCTCATCCTGTTTCTTCTCCGATGCACACGATAGCAATGCTGCTAAAGCGGCAAGTAACCATAGTTTTCTCATAGCTTAAAGTAATTATTAAAAAGTTTCAGATAAAAAGAAATTACAACTGCAAAGATAAGAAAGAATAATGAATTCAGGCATATCAGAAATAAACTTTTTCAACATTAGTCCGTCTAAAGACAAAACAAATCAGTAAAACATATAGAAATGATGAAACTTACACTGACCCTTATCACCTTTCTGACATCCATTGCGCTCAGTGCAGCCGATGTCAATCCTGGAAAGGAACCATTCAAGTCAAACCTACCCATTGTGCTGCTCGACACCGAAAACCAACTGACAAACACCGAAAAGCGCGATGCACACATGAGGGTGATCTACTCCGAAGGCAAAAAACAATACACATCGACCGACACCAACTACCAGTACGACGGCACCGTAGCCATCAAGCTGCGTGGCAACAGTTCGCTAAGTTTCAGTCAGAAGAAATACACGTTTGAACTGCGCGACTCAGCCGGCAAAGACCTCGACGCATCACTCATGGGGATGTCCGCCCACTCCGACTGGGTGTTGCTTGCCCCCTACACTGACGTGTCGATGATTCGCGACGTGTTTGCCTTCCAGCTTTGGCGCGACATGGGCCACTGGGCACCTCGTACCCAGTTGTGCGAACTTGTGCTTAATGGCGAATATGCAGGTGTATATGCACTGGCCGAGGCCATCAAACGCGATAAGGAACGTGTAAATATCGACAAGATGAAGAAGACCGACATAAGCGGACGCGAAGTCACCGGTGGCTACCTGCTGCGCATTGACACCTTCGATGACGACGATGCCACATTCCGCTCACAGGTGCCGGGAATAGGCGACGGACTCTTCATGACCGACATCACATGGACATGTCTCTACCCAAAGAAGAAAAAACTCCAGCCTGAGCAGATGGAATACATCAGCAATTTCATTGCCGATATGGAGCGCACCTTCGCGTCCGACAACTACACCGACCCCACCAGCGGCTATGCAGCATACATCGACATCCCGTCGTTTGTCGATTATTTCATCCACACCGAGTTCAGCCTCAATGCCGACGCCTACAAGCGCAGCGCATATTTCTACAAAGAGCGACAAAACCCCGACGGAACAGGCGGGCTGCTCCATGCCGGCCCCGTATGGGACTACAACCTCGCCTACGGCTGTTGCAGTTTCTGCAATGCCGACGATATCAACGCATGGGCATTCGAGGGATGCAACACCAACCCCACCCCACTCTTCTGGAAACGTCTCTATCAAGACCCAGCCTTCATGGACAAGGTTCGCACCCGCTATGCACAGCTGCGCAAAACCACCCTCAGCACAAGTCGCCTCTACAGCTTGATTGACAGCTATGCCCGTCAGTTGCAGAAAGCCCAGCAACGGCACTTCGGCCGCTATCCTGAGCTTCTCGGCAGCGAGACACGACGCAACCCTGTCGGTAGCGGCATGATGGCAGGCATGGGTGGCATGATGCCTGGAGCTGGTATGGGTCAGATGCCCGAAGGAGCATTCCCTCCGTTTGGGGGAGGTTTTCCTGCTATTGGCGGCTTCCCTGGTATGGGGCAAATGAACGATTCCACCATGCGTGCCATGATGGAACAAGGTCGCAAGATGTTTGAGCAGATGCGTAACAACAACACCGACACATCCGGTGCTACACCGCAGATGGGTGGTTTCCCTCCATTTGGAGCCATGCCTGGCATGGGCGGTGGTTTCCCTGGTATGGGTGGCGGCTTCCCTGGTATGGGCGGCGGTTTTCCCGGCATGGGAAATATGCCGGCAGCAGGCGGAACCTTCCCACAGATGGGTGACATGGCTGGCATGGGGCCGATGGGCGGAGCAATGCTCTCTTGGTTCCGTTCATATACAGTGAAAGACTATGACGACGAAATAAAAATGCTCAAAGACTGGCTTAAAGAACGCCTCGAAGTGCTCGACGAAAAGATACTTCGAAAATAAAGAAAATGAGAGTGCGCACTCGTAAGGTCGTGAGTGCGCACTCAAGTGGCTGAGACTGCGCACTCACAATGCCGTGAGTGCGCAGTCGTTATTTTAACACTGATGACAGATTTGTGTATGATCGTTATAAGTCGTGATTAGCTCTGCCCCCCATTGAGGGAGTGTCAGATTAGGTTGTCGCTGTCGAACGCTACGGGCAGGAGGTCGCGTGCCGAACTGAGGACGTAGATGGCATCTGTGCCGTAAAGCAGTATGCGTATCGGGGTGGCAAAACGATGTTCGGTTTCGAGCATAACTTGCCTGCACGCTCCGCAGGGGCTGATGGGTGTGGTCGTGAACTGTCCCGACGAATCGCGCGCAGCGATGCAGAGCATACGGACGGGGGTGTCGGGATGGAGCGAGTTGGCATAGAACAGGGTTGTCCGCTCGGCGCACAGACCAGAGGGGAAGGCACAGTTCTCCTGATTGTTGCCGCTCAGTATCTCGCCGTCGGCAAGCAGTACGGCGGCTCCGACGCTGAACTTGCTATAGGGTGCGTAGCTGCGATAGGTGGCACTCCGGGCGGCATCGAGCAAGCGACGTTCTTCGGCCGAGAGTTCTTGCTCGCTGAGTTTCTCGATGTGTATGGTCTTGATTATTTCTTCCATAGGAGTGGAGGTTTTTTGTTAGGTTTGCAACGACAAAGTTAAGAAATATAAGTGAAGAATGGGGATAAAAAACTGAAAATTGAAGTGTTTATCCTGCAAAAAGGTGGCTTGTGGCATCGATTTTTCACTTCTCACATTCTACTTTTCATATAATTTGGTTATCTTTGCAAATTGAAAATCGATATTGAATATGTTACGACGTTTTAGCGTTTCGGTTGTATTGGCAATGGTTGCCACGATGATGTTGGCACAGACCAACAGCAAGAGTCAGACTTTTGTTGATTACATAGAGCGATACAAGAAGATTGCTGTGGAACAGATGGAGAAGCATGGCATACCTGCCAGCATCACACTGGCTCAGGGTCTGCTCGAGAGCGGTGCCGGCAGCAGCGAACTGGCAAAGAAAAGTAATAACCACTTCGGAATAAAATGCGGCAGTACGTGGTTCGGCCCTACTACCACTCACTTCGACGACGGACGCAACGAGTGTTTCCGTGTGTATTCAAGCGTGAGCGAGAGCTACGAAGACCATTCGCAGTTTTTGCTGAAAGAACGCTACAGCCGGCTGTTCCGGCTCAGTATCACCGACTATAAGGGATGGGCCCGCGGCTTGAAGGCATGTGGATATGCCACAAGTCCTACTTATGCCGACCGCCTGATTGCCATCATAGAGCTGTACGACCTCAGCAAATTGGATCGAAGCCGGAAGGATGGCAAGGATAACGACCTTGTGGTGGTGTCCGAACCAATAAGACACGAGGAGGTGGTGCTCAACTCACATGCCATTATGACGAATAACGGTGTGATGTGTGTGAAAGCTACTGCGCGCGACTCATGGGAGACCCTTGCCAAAGAGTTTAACATATCAAAGAAGCATCTGCTGAAATACAATGAAGCAATTGAACAGGTGACTATTCAGGATGGCGACATCATCTATCTGCAGAAGAAACAAAAACGAGCCGCAAAGCAATATGGAAAGAAATACTGGCATCATGTACGACAGGGCGAGTCGATGTATTCCATTTCCCAGCTCTATGGCATGAGACTGGAATATCTTTATAAACTGAACTTCCGCAATGACGACTACATACCGGCACCGGGCGACTTGCTCAAGGTGAGGTAAATGGCGGTTTTAATGAATTAAAATGCATTTTTGTTTGTCGTATGGAAAATTATGACTAACTTTGCAGCGGATTAACTATCGGTAACAATCGGCGAAACAATAATTCAAGATTATTTATATTAACCAAATCAAAGTAAGAACAATTATGGTTTATTCAAAAGAAGTACAAGAAATGTGCTGTGTAGCCAAGGGCCCAAACCACGGACCAGCTCCAATTCCAGAAGAAGGTAAGTGGATTCAGGCAAAAGAGATTAAAGACATCTCGGGTATGACTCACGGCATCGGATGGTGTGCCCCTCAGCAGGGCTGCTGCAAACTGAGTCTTAACGTAAAAGATGGTATCATCGAGGAGTGTCTTGTTGAAACAATCGGTTGCTCTGGTATGACCCACTCTGCTGCAATGGCATCAGAAATCCTTCCAGGCAAGACAATCCTCGAAGCCCTCAACACCGACCTCGTTTGCGACGCAATCAACACCGCAATGCGCGAACTCTTCCTCCAAATCGTTTACGGACGCACACAGTCAGCCTTCTCTGAGGGTGGACTCGTTATCGGTGCTGGCCTCGAAGACCTCGGTAAGGGACTCGTTTCACAGTGTGGTACACTCTATGGCACCAAGGCCAAGGGTACTCGCTACCTCCAACTCACCGAAGGTTACATCACCAAGATGTATCTCGACAGCGACAACCAGGTTTGCGGATACGAATTCGTACACATGGGCAAGTTCATGGATGCAGTGAAGAAAGGCGTGCCAGCCGACGAAGCACTCAAGAGCGTGACAGGCACATACGGACGTACAAAGCCAGAACAAGGCGCAGTGAAATCAATCGACCCACGTAAAGAATGATTTACGATTTGACGATTTACGATTTACGATTGATGTACAATTCTATTATTGAACAATTATCGTGAAATCGTTAAATCACAAAATCGAGAAATAAATCGTAAATAGTAAATTTGTAAATCGTAAATTAAAATAAAGATGATAAGAGAAGTCAAATTCGAATCACAAGACCGTCGTATCAAGCAGATACTTGCTGCATTGAACGAGAACGGCATCGCTTCGATCGAAGAAGCAAACGAAATCTGCGAGAAAGCAGGTCTCGACCCCTACAAGACATGCGAGGAAACACAGATGATATGCTTCGAGAACGCTAAGTGGGCATACGTTTGTGGTTGCGCAATCGCAATAAAGAAAGGTTGCAAGAATGCAGCCGACGCTGCCGAGGCAATCGGTATCGGCCTGCAGTCGTTCTGCATACCTGGCTCAGTAGCCGACGACCGTAAGGTAGGACTCGGACACGGAAACCTCGCTGCACGTCTGCTGCGCGAAGAAACTCAGTGCTTCGCATTCCTGGCCGGACACGAGAGCTTCGCTGCTGCTGAAGGAGCAATCAAGATTGCTGAGATGGCAAACAAGGTACGTAAGAACCCACTGCGAGTAATCCTCAACGGACTCGGCAAGGATGCTGCCATGATCATCAGCCGCATCAACGGTTTCACATACGTACAGACACAGTTCG
>CAMHPM010000087.1 GCA_946187025.1 uncultured Prevotellaceae bacterium | reverse complement strand
TGGGGTGGCGCATCAGCAGGTTGCGCATCGTCGTGCGGTCCATGCACTCCATGCCAGTACTTATCATTTCATCGCTCAGTCGATGCAACAGTTCGGTTACAGGCTTTTCGCCCATTCCGTAGATGAGCACGTCGGCTCCCGAGTCGGCCAGAATTGTCGGGCGCAGTCGGTCCTGCCAGTAGTCGTAGTGTGTGAGTCGTCGCAGGCTTGCCTCGATTCCGCCTATCACTACAGGCACGTCGGGATACAGCCGGTGCAGGCACTGTGTATAGACCACGGTGGGGTATTCGGGGCGTTTGTCGTGTCGGCCGTCGGGACTGTAGGCATCTTCCGATCGCAGCCGGCGTGCGGCCGTGTATTTGTTTACCATGGAGTCCATACATCCTGGCGATACGGCAAAAAACATGCGTGGACGACCCAGCTTGCTGAAATCGCGCAGGTCGCCGTGCCAGTCGGGCTGAGGCACTATCGCAATGCGATAGCCCTCGGCCTCTATCACACGGCCGATTACGGCGGCTGCAAACGAGGGGTGGTCAACGTAGGCATCGGCCGAGAAGAGGACTACATCGAGTGTGTCCCATCCCCGAGCCTCTACTTCCTTCTTCGTGGTCGGCAGGAATGCCGACAGAGGTTGTGTGCTGTCTCTGTGGTCTGTCATCGTCATGTTACGACCGCAAAGTTAGTGAAAAAATGTGAGACAAAAGTCATTCTGCCATAAATATCTACCTGTCGTCACCACTATTTTGCTGCCACCGGCCTGTAATCATTCTTACATATGCGTGTACGGGGTGCGAAATGAGAGTCCGCACTCGCGGGCTTGCGAGTGCGGACTCTCGGGCTTGCGAGTGCGCAGTCTCGGGGTCGCGAGTGCGCACTCGTTGCGATGTGTATGCCTGGTGTCGTTTTTATTTACGTTCGAACACTGGGATGTGGTCGAGGGTGACAGGCACCGTGATGTACTGTCCGCCCTGATATGTTGTGCCGGTGTAGTGGTCGCGCCATCCTTTGCGGTTGACTGGCAGATAGACACGCCATTGGCTCACATGCTCTTCGGTGATGGGGCATACGAGGTAGTCGGGGCCGAACATATATTCAGTCTCCTGACGCAGAGCCTCGGGGTCGTTGGCAAAATCGAATATGAGCGGACGCATCGGTGTGTAGCCTTCGGTACTTACACGACGTGCTATGTCGGCCACGTAGTCGTGCATGGCTGTGCGCTCCTTGATGCATTTGATGAAGCGTGCCTCGGTCTCAGGCTGGTAGCGCCATGGCTCGGTGCGCGACATGTAGCCGTGTACGCGCATTATCGGCATGAAGACTGCTGTCTGAATCCAGCGAATCATGCGCTCCTGGTATGCTGCATCGGTGTATTGGTTGCCAGGACGGAAGAAGCCTCCGGCATCGTAGGTCCACCATGGCATGCCGCAGGCGGAGTAGTTGAGTCCGCCGGCTATCTGGCGGCGCAGGCAGTCCATGTCGTTGCCTACATCGCCGCTCCACACCACGACTCCATAGCGTTGCATACCGCTGAAGGCGCTACGGGTGAGGATGGCCGGGGTGCGTGGCTTGTCGTCGGCGATGAGGCCGTTGTACATGGTGTTGATGACTTTCAGTGGATATACGTTGCGATATACCTCGCCTGGTACAGTGCGGTTGGCTACGAGGCGGTTGCGTAAGTCGTCGTTTTCGGGCTCGGTGGCATCAAACCACCACACATCGATGTCGTAGGGCTTCAGCAGCTTGTCGCGGAAGTTCTGCCAATGGAATGCAGCTGCATCGGGGTTGAAGAAATCGACCCAGTCGGTGCCGTCGATATAGTAGCCGCGCCGACGGATCTCTTTCCCAAGGGTGGAGTTGACATCTACCTTCGACCAGACGGACAGCATGAACTTCACATTCATGGAGTGCAGCTCGCGGGTCATGGCTGCAGGGTCGGGGTAGCGGTCTTCGTCGAACTGCATGGCGTTCCATCCATATTTGCCCCAATATTGCCAGTCTTGCACGATGACGTTGAGTGGTATGCCGCGTTGCTTGAACTCGCGTGCGTTTTCGAGCAGTTCGGCCTGGGTGTTGTAGCGTTCGCGGCAATGCACGTATCCCAACATGTCGTCGAGCATTGCAGGTGCAGGGCCGGTGAGCTGGCGGTAGGAGGCTACGATTTCGTCGGCGGAACCGACGAACACTGTGTAGTCGAGTGCTGCTGCAACTGGCGAGTGGAGCACTGTGGTGCCGTCGTCGAGTCGCCACGACACGGTAGGGCGGTCGCCACGCACTCCTTTCACCTCGAGGGTGTGGCGACCTTGGCTCATCTCAAGGCGGGCAGAACCCGTAGGCGGCAGCCATGTGTTGTTGAGGTCGATGACGGGTTTGCCGTCGATTGCAAGATAGAGTTTGCGTGCCATGGTCTGACCTACATCGAGCAGGAATGAATATGTGCCCGACTGTGGCAGGGTGATGTCGGCCTTGAAGGTGTCGGACACCCGGCGCTCGCGCTGGTTGCCGGTGGTGCTGGTTGCATCCACTTCAATCACGTTGCCGCCCTCGTCGGTGGCGTTGAGCTGTTGCGACTGGGTCGAGGGGTTGAAGTCGGTGAGGCCGTAGTTGTTCCACAATAGTCCGTAGCCCTTACTCGACATGACGAAAGGTATGGCAATCTGGGTGTTGACCTGTGTGAGACGGCGTGTGAGCGCACGTATGTTGAGGTATCCGTCCTGGAATTGTCCGGTGCCGTAGAGGAACTCGTCGGCCGGCGACACGAACGATTGCTGGACATCGAGCAGGTCATAACCTTGTATCGTTGTTGTGCTCGGACTCACCTTGCGACCACGTGCCTGCTCCTCGAGCACCTTGCCCGTCTTTGAATCGATGAAAGTGAGGCGGTCGGCTGTCTTGTCGTATTCCACAACCAGGCGCTTTTGCTTGATGGTTGTGACGTTGCCCTTGGTCGTGACCTTGTAGCGTGGCTCTGCTACTTTCTCGGTGTATATGAGCTCGTCTAGGGGGTAGGTGCGACCCTGAGTGTAAACCACACGGGCGGAATTGTCGTTGAGAGGGATGATTGTGAGTTTTCCGTTGTTCACGGGAAAACTCACACCTTTGTCCGCACTCTGGGCAGACACAGCAGTGGCAGAAAGCAATAATGCCAGTAGTGCAATTGTTGTTTTGATTGATGTCTTCATTGTTGTATCTTAAATTTAGGATTATACTTCGTTATTATAGTATGGCCTTAGTTGTTTTAATATGACCTTAGTTATTTTAATATGACCTTAGTATTTTTATTGATACCGGCCTGCGCTATTTCAGCAAGACCTTCTTCCCGTCGGCAATGATTATGCCACGCTGGTTGTTCGCCTCGCTTTCGGTGAGCTTCAGTCCGCCGACAGTATAGTATATGCTTGCCTGGCGTGTTGCGGGTCTCACCACCTTGATGTCACTACCTATCTCGTGGAATTGCCATGAATCGAAATTGAACAGGGTGGCAGCAGATGTAGTACCCGAGAATGTGAAATAGATGTCGTGCACACCTTTGACGTTCTGCACGAGTGTGCCTGCCAGTTCGGTCCATTCCTCGGCACCGCCTGTCGATTCGATGCGCAGGGTGCCGATGGTGCGTCCTGTACGCGAGTCGAGCTTGATGAGCATGTTGGCACGCCCTTCAGAAGCAACTACTGCAGTGAAGCCATCGGCTCCTATGCTGCCGAAATCGACGTTGCGCACTTTGATGTAGTCGGTGGCGTGTATGTTCGACACCCAGCAACCTTTGTAGTCGCCCATGCACTTGATGCCAGAACTCTGGTTTATCGTTTCGGCTTCCTGACTGACATATGGGTCGAGGGTTGCTATAGGGTCAACACCTTTTTGGGTGAAAGGAATATACGGAATGCTGCCGTCGGCCTTTCTTACAAACTCTTCGACACAGGTTGAGCGCTTGTATCCGCCTCCACCTGGTAACTTACCATTGTGGTAGAACATATATTCATGTCCTTTGAATCGCACGCTGCCGCCGTGGATGGTGAAGCTGCCTTCTGCCTGACCCATAATCTTGCCCTGATAGGTCCAAGGGCCATTGATGTTGGTTGCTGTCGAATATGCCATGTGTTCGGGCACTCCGCCTGCTGCATATTCAAGATAATAGGTGTCGCCAATCTTATACACCCACGATGCTTCTTCGAAGTTTG
Organism: uncultured Prevotellaceae bacterium; assembly: GCA_946187025.1. Lineage (GTDB taxonomy): Bacteria > Bacteroidota > Bacteroidia > Bacteroidales > Bacteroidaceae > Colivivens. The sequence continues at coordinate 2,527 of CAMHPM010000087.1, read as the reverse complement.
TCTTCGGTTTGCCATTGTCGTCGTAGCCCTTGTATGGACCGAATGCCGCTTCGCTGTCGGTGTTCACTTTGTTTACACTGCCACTCAGTGTAAGCATGTTGGAACTGAGCTTTGCATACCACAAGCCGTTGTTGCCCCAAAAGAGGTATGCTTGTCCGTCGTCGTCGATGAAAACAGTAGGGTCGATGTAGAACCACCCTTGAACCAATGGCTTGGTGTATCCGCGGTATGGACCGGCCGGATTGTTTGCGTAAGCAACTCCGATGCCGGGATATGCCTGTCCGGCGATGGTGGCCGTGGTGTACCAGAACCAACGACCGTTGCGCTCGATGCATTGTGCTGCCCAGCAGTCGTTACCCTGCTTTGCCCATTTTGAGAAGGTGGCCGATGATATCGGGGTGCCGCGATAGGTCCAGTTCACCATATCGACAGTGCTGTAGAGCAACCAGTCTTTCATGGTGAAGTAGTTGTTCTCGGTCACATCTTCATCGTGGTCAACAAACAGATAGAGAGTGTCGCCGTGTACATAGGGAGCAGGATCGGGGGTGTAGCGGTCGCAGATGATAGGGTTTTGTGCTACTGACGGTCTTGCTAAACACAAGAAACCAAGTGAAAGCAGCAACGAATGTGCTGTTTGATAAACTGATGTCTTCATATAATACCTTTTTTATTATGTTGTTTTATTATATTTTTTCACAGACGCGTTTGCCCGTTTCCGCGTATTATCCATTTGTATGTAGTGATTTCCTCGAGTGCCATGGGGCCTCGTGCGTGCAGTTTCTGTGTTGAGATGCCTATTTCAGCCCCCAACCCGAATTGTGCACCATCGGTGAATGCAGTTGGAGCATTGTGATAAACACATGCGGCATCCACCATCTGAAGGAACGTATCGGCTTCGGTTGTCGAGTTGGTCACGATACATTCAGAGTGTCCCGAACCATATTGGCGAATGTGTCGTATTGCCTCGTCAATCGAACCTACGGTCTTTATAGCCATCTGCAGCGACAGATATTCGGTACCGTAGTCGTCGGCGTTTGCTTCGCAGAGCAGGTGTGACGGATATTTGGAGCTGAGAGCCTGCATAGACTCTGTGTCGGCATGAATCACAACACCTGCATCAGCCAGCGGAGAGCATATCAACGCGATGTTGGAAAGTTGGGCGGTGTGGATGAGCATACAGTCGAGCGCATTGCAAACACTCACTCGGCGTGTCTTGGCATTGAGCACTATGGTTTGTGCCATGAGCGGGTCGGCATCTGCATCGACGTATGTGTGGCATACGCCTGCTCCTGTCTCTATTACCGGCACGGTGGCCTCGTTGCGCACGAAGTCTATCAACCTGCGCGAACCACGTGGTATTACGAGGTCCACAAGTCCGCGTGCATGAAGCATGGCTGTGGCACTCTCGTGGGTTGACGGCAGTAGTGTGGCACACTCGGCAGGCAATCCAATGCGCACCAACTCGTCGTGTATGATACCGATTGCTGCGCGGTTGGTGTTCTCGGCATCCTTTCCGCCTTTCAGAACACATGCACTGCCTGCTTTTATACAGAGTGCAAAGGTGTCGAACGTCACGTTGGGACGTGCTTCGTAGATGATACCAATCACCCCAAACGGCACGCTCACACGACTCAGTTGCAGTCCGTTAGGCAGGGTGCGTTCTGTCAGAATGCGTCCGAGCGGCGAGGGTAGGGTAGCTACGTGCTGCATGTCGGATGCAATTGCTTGCAGACGTTCGGGCGTGAGCATCAGGCGGTCGTAGAGCGGGCTCTCGGTCGGCATCTTGTCAAGGTCGGCACGATTGGCATCGAGCAATGATGTCTGATTCTGCAATATAGAGTCGGCAATGTTGAGCAGCAACTGGTTGATAGTGCTGCCTGGAACAGTGGCAAGCAGGTGTGATGCCTGACGAGCAGAGATGAAGTACTGATCTAACATATGAATCGTGTGCAAGGGGTTGTGTCGGGTTGATGTATGAGTCGCAGCAGAATGTCGGAGCGTTTGCCGTTTGCAATGATAACGGGTGTACCGCTTGCAGCTAAGGAGCAAGCTACTGACGCCTTGCTTTGCATACCACCTCGGCCTGCACTCGACTGCTGTGGCGAGATATATGCCGTAATGTCTTCGTTGGGATTGACCGTTGGTATGAGCCGGGCATCGGGGTCGGATGGATTGCCGGTGTAGATGCCATCGATGTTTGACAAAAGGATGAGCATGTCGGAGTGCGTCATCTGAGTGATAAGTCCCGAAAGCTCGTCGTTGTCGGTGAACATGAGTTCGGTGATAGACACCGTGTCGTTCTCGTTTATGATGGGCAGCACTCCGTTCTTCAGCATTACCCTCAGGCAGTTTTCCTGATTGCTGCGGTGTGGACTGTCGTTGAAATTCTCTTTCATGGTCAGCACTTGTCCCACGCTTATGCCGTATTCGCGAAACAGCTCGAAGTAGCGGTTCATGAGTTTTGCCTGACCTACCGACGAGAACAGTTGGCGTTGGTCAACCGAATCGAGGTCTTCCTGTATGTGTT
>CAMHPM010000086.1 GCA_946187025.1 uncultured Prevotellaceae bacterium | reverse complement strand
ACCGTAATCGAATAGAAATGAACCTCAGCCTCGACGCTAAGATCTGCAAATTGCTGACATATCAGTTTAAAGCATCATACTATAATACACACAGAACCGATGATGACTTCTCAGAAGTATTCGCACTCAACGAAGACTTCTCAATGCCAGGTTCGCTTACTCAAGTATACAAATATCAAACCAATACAGAGAAGTGGGAGATAAACAACCTTCTCACCTTTGCCTGGAGCGACAAGCACCACAGCATCACAGCTCTTGCCGGACAAACAGCTGAAGGATCGAAGACAAGCTGGCAACAGTCATACCGCAAAGGAACTCCTTCAAACGAAGACGTGTTCCACTATCTGTCAAGCGCCTACACCGGCGACAAGACCTACGGACTTGATTCGGAATGGACAGCAATAGGCCTCATCGGACGACTCATCTACAGCTTCAACGATACTTACCTCTTCCAAGCAAACATACGTGCCGATGGTTCTTCAAAATTCTCGAAGAACAACCGCTGGGGATACTTCCCATCAGTATCTCTCGGATGGAAATTCTCTAACGAGCCATTTATGAAGAATGTAAGATGGATGACACTTGGTAAGTTCCGTATCGGTTGGGGTACTCTTGGTAACAACCGTATCGACGAGCTCGCTCGCTATACATACCTCACATCTGGATACAACTATCCATACGGTCTTGGCAATCACACCCTCTACGAAGGATCGACAGCCGTTGTACTTGGCAACGACGATATCAAGTGGGAAAAGAGCGAGAACTTCAATATCGGTTTCGACTTCGGTTTCTTCAACAGCCGACTCACATTCACTGTTGAATACTTCAACAAGAAGACCTCCGACATGCTTCTCCGCGTTCCTACCGTCGGATCGGCAGGACTCGACAGCTCTCCAATGACCAACGCAGGTTCTGTAAAGAACTACGGATGGGAATATGAGGCAAAATGGAAAGACAACATCGGAGCTGACTGGCGCTATGAAATTGGCTTCAATCTCTCGTGGATAAAGAATAAAGTAACCAGTCTCGGAACAGGCAACGAGCCTATCTACGGCAGCTACCTCAGTGAAGGAAGTATTGTCGACTACGCAACGAAGACAGCCGTTGGCCTGCCTATCGGTAGCTTCTTCGGATATGTCACCGATGGTATATTCAACACATACGAAGAGGTTGCAGCAAGTGCACAATACGATGCCGGTAAAAACTACTGGGAGCAGTCAGCACTGCCTGGCGACTTCCGCTTCAAAGACATCAACAACGACGGCCGTATTACAGCAGAAGACCGTACATATCTCGGTTCGCCACTGCCAAAATTCGTATTCGGTGTTCCAATGGGAGTAGGATACAAGAATCTCGATTTGAGCATCTTCTTCCAAGGACAGACAGGCAATAAGGTGTTCAACGTTATGGACTACTATCTCTATAATGCCGCCAATGGTAATGTATATGCCGATCTCCGTGAGCAGCACTGGTCAGGACAGATTGCATCGGGACGCGAATTCTTCCCTCTGCACACAGATGCCACAGTGCCCGACCTGCGTAACGGCGACACTAACCGCAACTTCCGTGCAAGCGATTTCTTTATCCACGACGGATCGTATGTACGTCTGAAAGAACTAAGACTCACATACAACTTCCCACAGCGGATACTCACAAAGCTTAAGATATCCAATCTTGCACTGTCACTCACTGGATATAATCTGCTTACCTTCACTTCTTACAACGGATTCGACCCAGAAGTCGGTAAGGTTGTAGGTACAGAAGGTAACAACCTCAGTATGGGTGTAGACCAAGGTAACTATCCTCAGGCTCGCTCTTTCACATTCGGTGTTAAACTTGGCTTATAAAAAAGAATGATTATGAATAAGATATTTGGTAAATTACTGCTTTTTGGTTTTGTCCTTTCGCTGACAGCATGCGATGACTTCCTCGACAAAGATGTTTTGGGGCGTGCAACCGACGAAACCTATTACGACACACAATACAAAATGCAGTCGGCGCTCGATGCTGTGTACGATGTATTGCAGTCGGACAGTTACAATGATCAGGAATGGCGTTTTGGAGAAGCATGTGCCGATGATGTGCTCGGAACCGACGAAGGTCTGTCTTCTCAAATGGGACAACTTGTCAACTTCCGCTTCAACACCTCAAACACATGGATACTGCAGCGCTGGAATGTGAATTACAAAGGCATACACCGTGCAAATCAGGTGATTGCCAACATTGGCAAAGTCAGCATCTCAACAAATCAGAACTCTGCTTATACTGCAATTCGCAACATTCTCGGACAAGCAAAATTCCTGCGTGCATATTATTATTTCAACCTTGTAAAGACATTCGGTGGTGTGCCCATCCGGCCAGAGATTGAAGATGTGGGCAATCTTGTTGTTCCCCGTAGCACTAAGGAGGAATGCTATGCATATATAGAGAAGGACCTGCGCGAAGCAATCATCACACTTCCTGCCATATACCCTGTGGAGCAGTTGGGTAAGGCAACACGCGGTGCTGCGATGGCGCTTCTCATGAAGGTTCTCATGTATCAGGCCACACCTGGTGTCCCGTCACAGAAATGGGAAGAGATGAAACAGTTCGGAGAATATTTCATCGACGGAAAACCGATGACCATCCAGCAAGTGCTGAAGTATGATGGCTCGGAGGACTGGGAAGCCCTTCGTCAGCGTCTGTGGTTCAAACCTCAGAATCTACTCACAGAAAGCGATCCTTACGAGAAGCCTGAGACTTCACTCGACTACATCTCAGGTGCTTACTCACCAATGGTAGGTATCTACTCTCTCGCATATCAAGACTACTACGGAGCACCACTCCATAACGGCGACAAATATTCATACGTCTATCAATGGTATGGCGACGGTGAATTCTGCCGTGGTTCAGTGTTCGAGGTTGTCTTCAAGGAGAGTGCCGATGGCTCCAGTGGCGACACCAACGAAGGCGCTGGAATCGAATTCTTCGACGTGGGTACTGTGAAGATTTATTGCACCAACGATATTGCAACCAAGCTCTTTGGAACAGATGTCAGAAGGCAATATCTGATTGCCCACCAGACCACCACACCTGATGGTGAGATATGGCAAGGCGGAGAAGGCAGACAAGTGTCACTGAAATGGTACACACCAAAGAAAGACAAGCCAAAGTTTGCCGGCGACAATGGCCGCAACCGCCGAATCATTCGCTATGTTGATGTTGTTCTCATGTACGCTGAGGCTCTCAACGAATGTGGCGATCGCGAAGGGGCTATTAAGAACCTTAACCTCTGCAAGGCTCAGGTGAACACCATCAATGCCAGTACCAAACTCTATGTTGCAGGTGGCTATGGTTTCGTACGTGATCAAATCTACGAAGAGCGCCACATGGAGCTCGCATTCGAATGGGACCGTTTCTTCGACATTGTTCGTCAAGGACGTGCCGCAAAGGTTCTCCACACATTTGGTGCAAACCGCTATAACAGCCGTGGACTTTATTTCCGTCCTGGTGTGAACGAGATATTCCCGATTCCACAGACAGAAATCGACGTATCAAACGGCGTGGTTGAACAGAATCCTGGTTACTAATAACTTTAAAAATACAGAACAATGAAAAAGTCAATTAATATACTTTTGGCCGTTTGCTTTGCATTTTTCTTTGCAGCATGCTCCGACGACAACGAAGAGGCACGCACACCAGAGATAAACGTAACATTCGACAAGACCAACTTGTTGATAAACGAGTCAATGGAGCTACATGTCAGTGGTGTTGCCGATCAGGTAGTTGTATTTACCGGCGACAAAGGTCACGAATATGAATTGAGAAAAGAGAGCAACACAGGATTCCCTGTAAACAAAGGCCTCTTCACTTATTCATACGCCACACCTGGCACATTCCATGTGGTGGTGGTAGCCTCTACCTACGACACTTTCCTGGGCAACAACATCAAAGAGAGCATAAAGGAGTTCGATGTAACCGTTATTGATGATGTGACAACCATCGATCAAATCTACACGGCAATCACTCCCAATATCTACTATGCCGAGCTTGTCAACGACAAGGACTGGGTGCTTTGTCTGCCTACAAAATACCTCTACAATAATAAAGAGGTAAAAGTAAATGCTACAAAGCAGCGTTTGAATTTTGAGATTGTATCAGACTCATCGAAGATATTTATCGATAATGAGCCGTATAAATCTAATTCTTATTATAACCTGACTGTCGCACACGACATTCAAGTTCTCTCTGATGCAGGAACCACACGCGACTATAAACTCTATGTTCCTATCTATCCGGAATTTAGCAGCGTAAAAGCCGAAGGCGTTACAGGAAAGTTGACACGCGATGCATACTTCCAAGATTTGCAGACCTATACTTTTGAGTTGCCCGATGGCACCGACAAGACAAAGGTTAAGATTGAGTACGCTACCGACAGCGATGCCAAATTCTATGCTGGTGGCAATGAAGTACCCAGTGGCTCCACTATTGATTTGACAAACGAAAACACTGAATACACACTTATTAGGACGCTCGAAGAAAATCCTGCCGTGAGGGCAGTATCGAGAATTGTATTTGCTTATTAATAAAAAAGAATGGGTATTAAAAGATTTTTATCAATGGTATCCTTGTCAGTTACATTCCTCGCTGTTGCGGGGAATGTAACTCCTTATAAGGGTTCGCGCATTTTTTGGGATACTACAAGCCGATCGGTTGTATTCGGCACTGGTTGGTATGCCCGAATGATTCAACTGCAAGACGGACGACTGATGGCTGCTTGTGAACATGGTGGCATCGATATCTCCTTCAGTAATAACGGAGGAAAATCTTGGACATCACCCACGAAAATTGTAAGCAATACAAACAACGTTCCGAATTGCGTTCCAGATCTTATACAACTGAAAGACGGAACCATCATCGTGGCCTACAATCCGCGGCCCAGCACTCCTTACACCGAAGACCGCAGATTTGGCATGCGCTGCAAACGCAGCACAGACAACGGGACAACATGGAGCAGCGAAATCTTCGTCTACGATGCATCATACATCTGGGACGACGGATGTTGGGAACCCTCTCTCATCGAGCTGCCCAGTGGCGAACTGCAACTCTACTACTCCGACGAAGGGCCCTACACCAACAGCAACGAACAGAACATCTCCGTCTGCCGTTCCTTCGACGGCGGGCTCACGTGGAGCAAGCCCGACATCGTCTCATATCGTGCAGGCTACCGCGACGGAATGCCATGCCCCGTACTGCTCAAAGACCAGTCGGAAATCGTCGTCACCATCGAAGACAACGGCTGGCCTGGAGTGGGCGACTTCTTCCCGACAACTGTCAGGTGCCCGCTGGAAACCAACTGGACCGACTACTACGTCGATGCCAACAGCCCAAACCGAGAAAAGACACTCGACTTTGCCTACTGTCCCAACGCCACAGGAGGAGCACCATACCTACGCGTACTGCCATGGGGAGAGACAGTCATGTCGTATCAGTCGGCATATAACCACAACGGAAAGCTGAACATGTACGTGGCACTCGGCGACGAACAGGCACGCAACTTCAAGTCGATGCAACACCCCTTCCGCATCGGCGACACAGAGACCGTCATGTGGAACTCCGTATGCATCGTAGACACCGGCGAAGTAGTGGCCGTGGGAGGAGTGAACAACTCCATCGAAATGATAAAAGGCTATGCCGTGAACAAGCTACAGGCTCCCTACGCCCACCCAAACATCGACGGCAAGCTCACCCGAAACGAAGGCTACTACAAGCCCCTTTCCACCCAGGTAATGCTCGGCGTGGAAACAGGCACACGCACCATCGCCGACTTCGCCTACGACAACGACTCACTCTATTTCATCGCACGTGTGACAGATAAGCTACAGAACAGCGACCAAACCTCATACGCTGACGGAGTGTCGCTGCTGCTCGACTACGAAAACGAATCCTACGCCGCTCCGTCCGACCACTGCTGCCGATTCTTCATCCGGCTCGCCGGTGACTGCGTTGCCTACAAAGGATCATCCACACAGCACAAATGGATAAAAACCGACGTTGACGGAATAAAAGTGAAAACAACATCCACATCCTCCTACTACATCCTCGAGACTGCCATCCCCTGGAAAGCAATAGGCCTCAACGCTTCACCATCGGGGAAGACTATGCGGGCAAATGTCATACTACAAGACCGTGGACTAAGCGGCATCGACATACAGACCGAGAGCATTCCCGACGCAAAACGCGACGCACCGTATACATGGATGGAATTCTATCTGCGTCCAAACGGAGAAACGGGAATAGAATCTGTCAAAAACTCTGATGATGAAAGGCTTCATCGCCATGGTATTTACGACTTGCAAGGCCGTCAACTGAACACAGAACCCACTCACGGACTGTACATCAAAGATGGCAAAAAGATTGCAAGATAGGAGTTGATAAAGTGTTTTTAACACAAGAATGATGGCAATAAAAAAGTTTTATTCGTATATTTGCGATGCAAAAGAATTCTTATTTACTAGACTTTAAAAAACACTTTTGATACTTTATATATTAAAAACAAGGAAAACTATATGAAGAAGACATTTTATCTTATTCTGATTAGCATTACTTTTTCTGTAAATGCGATGGCAAGTTATCATGAGCCATATAATGGTTCACGCATTTTCTGGGACTCATCAACCCGTACCACGGTATTCTCTTCAGGAGGTTACGGCCGACTGATACAGTTGCAAGACGGGCGACTGA
>CAMHPM010000085.1 GCA_946187025.1 uncultured Prevotellaceae bacterium | reverse complement strand
TGGTCAGCTTTTCGACTATGATACTTCCGGTACTGCGGTTGCCGATTACCTGATTTATGAGTGCATGTTCAGTTCAACTGCTTTACATGGAATGTGAAGTAGGTGTCGGGGAATGGCTCGTTGGCCAGTGTGAAGTGCCACCACTCCGACGACAGCGGCTTGAATCCGTGGCGCATCATGGCGGTGCGCAGTATCATGCGGTGCTCGAACTGCTCGGGGGTGATGCTACGCTGTGCGGGCGACTTGCTGTTGTCGCCGGTGTATTCTCCCGTGTCGGGGTTGCCGCAGAAGTCGGGATGGCTCTCAGGACCGAACCAGTCGAATGTGCCACCCATGTCGAGTTCCTTCTCGCTGGCCATGTCGAAGAGTGTGAGGTCGATGGTCGAGCCACGGGTGTGGCCGCTCTTTTCCATGATATATTCCTGGTCGAAGAGCACGCTCTTGTCGAGGTCGGGATAGAAATAATCCTTCATCAGTGTGTCGGCCGTATCGGCTGCCCAACGCACGAAGTGATCGACAGCGCATTGCGGACGGTAGGCGTCGTAAATCTTCAGTCGGTAGCCCAGTCTTTTCACGTCGTCGCTCACGGCTCGCAGCGAGTCGGCCGCCTGGCGGGTGAGCAGTGCGGTAGGTTGTTCGTAGCCATCGATGCGGGTGCCGACAAAATTGTAGGTGCCAAAGTACCGAATCTCAAGAATTGCATCGGGCACTGCTGTGGTCAGTGTCACAAATTGGCTTGAATCTTCTGCAGGATTGGCTGCAGGCTTGTTGTCGTCGGTGCAACTGGTTAAGCTGATTGCACCACATGTAATACAAATGATGGCGGTACGCATCATCGAGAATCTCTGTTTCATTTCTGTTTAATATTGGTTATGTTTTTTATGGGATGTAAAATCCTGTGTTGGTGTATATGTGTGTCAATATTATTTAATCACAATCTTCTTTCCATCGACAATGTAGATGCCGGCAGCCGGATGTGTCACCAGACGTCCTGTGAGGTCGTAGATGGCTGCCTGATGCCCGTTGCCGGTTATGCTGGTGTCGGCCGCAGGTGAAATGATGCCGTCAGCGTCGTCGGGCGACAGGTAGGCCGTCAGCACAAATCCTGTGAAGAGGCACCAGCCGAATGGCGTGAATCCAGGCACGTTGATGGTGATTGTGGCTTCCTCCGACTCATCGATATAGGCATATAGCTCTACTCGGTATTTGCCTTGGTTAATGAGAGCCTTTGCTGCATCGGTATCGTTAGGCGAAGAACCGTCGGTACATCCGCTATACCACGATGGAATCTGTACGAAATAAGTGTCGTTGATGCTTGCATAGGCCGTGCTGAGGTTGTCGTATCCTGCAAGACCGAGGTTGTAGCAATCGGCATTTGTACCCTGACGATAGAATGCGTTGAATGTCAACTTGTATAATCCGGCGTGAGGTACTGTGACGGTTTGACTGACCGATGCGTTTTTCTGGTAAAGCTCGCCACCGTATGTGCCCACGTTGTATGCGTTGCCGAAGTTGTTGGTCTCATTGCGGGCATAAGGTTCCGACAGAACCCAGTCGGTGGTGCTTCCTGCTGTTGCGCTTTTTATTGTGGCGGCGCGTGGCACTCGGGTGTATTTGGCCAGGGTGGCATTGAAGTCGGCAAGGGTGGTTACATCCATTCCTGCTGCATTGGCTGCTGCAAGTATGTTGTCTTGCCGCCATTGTCCGGCTTTTGTCTTCTGCTCGGCTTGTGTCAGCAGGCGTATCGGAGTTGCATTGTTTGCCGATTCGGTTTCAACCCTGATACGATTGTCTTCGTAAATCTCGAGGTATTTGCCGTTTAACGATTTCAGTATAAAGCTGTCGTTGCTCTTTTCTATGAACCACGATATGCTGTTGTAGGAAATCACCTTGTCTGTATAGCCGTCGGAACCGAGGTACAGGTTGTTGTCGAGGAACCGGATGGTGCTTACACCAACACCATTGGTGATGACCGATACAGGTATGCCATAGTGTCCGGGAATACCTCTCGTACCAAATGCCATGCCTCGTTCGAGGAATAGGTCGTAGGTAGGCAGGTAAATGTAGTATTCACCGTCGGCCACTGCCTTGCCTGGTATTTCTGCATGGGTGGCGGTGGTGATAGGACTCGTCCCGTCAACCATGATGTTTATAAAGTCGTTGAGGTCGGCCTCGTCTATTCCGATGGCTCCACGCCAGTAATTGTAGAACTTCTCTTGCAAGGTAGAGCCTTCAAGTGCTTTGATGTATTGCAGCTTGTGGTCGATGCCGGTCTTTTCGCGCAGTCCTGCCAACGAGAACGATGTGAGTTCATAGTCTTTGTAAAGTTGTTCAACAGGTAAACCGAGCAGACCTTCGAGCAGGAACGCAAAACATCCGGTGCGGTCGGCTCCGTAGATGCAGTGGAAATACACCGCATGTCCCGAGCGCACCGTTTGCAATACGAGGTTGAAGGCGTCGCGGAACTTGGCAGCATCGAAATTGAGCGCATCTTCGCTCCATCGGTTAAGGTTTTCGTAGGTGTATGCAGCACCTTCGATGGCCGAACCCTTGATGCCAAATCCGCTTATGTCGGCATTTGTGCGCAAATCCACTTCGGCCTTGATGTCCAGACGTGCCATCTCGGCCAGGTCGGCACTGTTCATCGCATGGTTGGCATTCATCTCGCCACCTCGATATATAAGCCCGTAGCGCAGGCGGTTGCCGTCGGTGTTGAGCCATCCGCCAAGATCGCGGATGTTGAATCCTGAGTCGGCCTTTATCATGCGCAGACGCCCTGTAGTGTGTATCTGTCCGTTGCCTACAGTGTTGCCGTCGGCTTCAATCTTGTAGTAGTAGTGTTGCTGCGGAATGAGGTTTGCCAGTTCATAGAGCACGCTTCCGGCGGCAACCGTGTGTGTTTCGGCATCAGTGAAGTTGGCTTTCAGGCTTACGGTCAGTGTTGCCTCCACGTCCTGTGCCGGCAGCGGAATGGATACTACGGCTGGCTGGTCGTAGCGGAATCCGGCTGCGAGGTCGTAGCTGGTGACGGCCGATGCCGACTGTTCTGTATATGTCTCGTTGGCAAGGAATCGTGCCACTTCGCTGTTTTCGAGGTTTACGGTGAAGTTGAGGCCGGTATATGTGTCGAGCGGTTTGTAAGGACGCAGGTATGTGAGACGGATGTTGTCGGCCTTGAAGAGGGTATTGCCCTTGCCTGTGTTCTGTATTGTTATGGTGAGTGTGCCGTCGTAAACAAATGCTTCTTTTACGGTGAGCGTATATCCGTTTGCCACTTCGGCTTCTATGTCGGAGCCCGACGGGCGCACACTGTTCTTCTGTGAGTTGGCACTCATGATGATTGGCGTCTGGTCGCCGAATCCTGCCACTGTGGCCGATACGGCGTAGTAGCCGTTGGCAAGGCCTGTTATTGTCTGACTTATGTCGAGTGTCGTTATTCCTGTCGATGTTGTGTAGAAGAGGTAGCTGCCTTCAGTGCCGGAATAATTGTAGGCAGTGCTGCTTGTGGTGCGTATTCCTGTGTCGGTGCCTTTGGTCGTGATGCTCCATCCGTCGGTGTTGCCCAGCTCGAATCCCGGGTTGATGATGGCCGATGTGTAGTCGGTTCCCGGTTCGAGAGGCAGTGCTTCCAGCTCGAGTCGGCGGTAGGTGTCATATACATCTTCGGCCGTGGCATATACTCCTGTATCGAACCATGCCTGTAGTGTGTCGGCCACGGCAGTGAATATGCTTTGAGCTTTCATGCCGCTCACTGCTGCTGGTATGGTTGTTGCATAAGCTGCTGTGCTTGTTTGTGCTGCTGCTATGGCGGTGTTGAGTGTGCTGATGGTTTGTTCGAGCCATTCCTTGCTTTCGGTATCTACATCGGTCTCGGCCTGAGCTATTGCGGCATCGAGTGCGGCCGATACACAGGCCTGCATCTGCTTGCCTTGCAGCGATTTGGCTGCTGTCAGCAATTGCTTGTAGCGTGTTGCGAGTACGGTGATGTTGGTTCCGCAGTATTTCACGCTCTTCACGTTGAACAGATACCAGTTGCCGCCCGATGCCTGATTGTAGAATCCTACACGCATGGTTCCGTCGGCTACAATCACATTGCGCAGTACGTATTGTCCAACTGTTGCCACATCGTTCTGGGTCTCAACCGTCACCGTTGCCTTCGCATCGGCTGCATAGACGTATGGTTTTTTCTTCGGAACCGTTCCTACACCGTTGGCCTTGCTGGCATTTGCGTTGATTACGACTTGGTATATTCCGTTTTCAAGTCCGGTGAATGTCTGAGTTATGAGGTCGCCCTCGGGGAAGTCTGAGCCGGAGTATTTTTCGTGGATGTAGGCATCGGCCTTTGAATATAGTCCCGTAAGTCCTGTATAGCTGGTGAACGAGCGGTTGAGCGATGGCGTGATGTCGATTGAATAGATGTTGCTCACCTCGTTCTGCTCCTGATAGAGTGTCATTGCTCCGAATATGAACCACTGGCGTGCGTCGGTGAACTCTCCTTCGTAGCCGATGACCACAGGTGTGTCGTCGGCCGTGACGGTGAATGTGAGTTCGTTGAGATACATGTTGGCATTGAATGCTTGTGCTGCACTTTCCATGCCGTTGGGCGACAGGTCGGTGGTGGCCGATGCAAACTGCCCATACACGCTTCCGACTTGTGTCTCTGCCCGTGTGCCGTCGATTTCGGCAAAGAGCTTGACGTTCGGTACATCGCGCTGGAATGCCTTGCCCACAAGGTGGTAGGTGCCTTGCGGCAGGGTTATGGTCTGTTTGGCTTCGAAGGTGGTATAGCTGAGCGGGTCGCCTGCATACACTTCCGATACATAGCTGCCATGATATGCCTTGCATGTCTGCGACCACTCCTTGATTTCGCCTCCTACCTGCTGGCGCGTGTAGGTCCAGCCGTTGGCCGAGGCCTGGCTGGCATTCTTGATATATAGACGGGTCACATCCTTGTAGCCTTGGGCATTTGCACTTAATGTCAGGATGATGCAGATGATAGTAGTGGTGATGTATCGTGTGATGTAGTTCATAGTTTTATGTTTTTTTTTAGTCAGATTGTCATTTGGGTATGCAATATAATTTGCAATGATTTGTCACTGCAAATATACGATAAACTGGTGAACCGACCAAATAGTCTGACTAAAAAAGGTGTTTTTGATGCACCACTTGCACACTTTTCCCCGAATATGTTAACACTGCTTAAGGTTTTATGTTGGCCCTACATTCGTCGAAAGCATTGTCTGCTACACGTTCAAGCATCTTTGGCGTGTTAATCTGTTTGAGATTGACGCAACCTCCAAAGGCATTATAGTCTATATGCTTGACACAGTCGGGGATGAATACATTTTTTGTTTGTTATGAGGTCAATCTGTATGCAAAAAGCAAGTTTTGTGCCTATTCGTTTGCATGTTAGGGCGGAATTTCCTAAATTTGCGCACAAATTGCGTTGGGGGGATATGAAGGGATGTTGATGTGAAGCTGAAGTGAAGCTGAATGGTGTTCGTTATTCATTGTTCATTATCAAAATAAATATTATGAAGTGTCAAGACAAATTTGTTGAAATCTACAAGAAGGCTCCCGAGGGGTTGGCATTCTGCCCCTACCGTATATGTCCTATCGGAGCACATAGCGACCACAACCTGGGTAAGATTACAGGTCTGGCCATAGATAAGGGCATACATATAGCCTTCAGCCCCAAGCAGAACGGAGTGGTGGAACTCTGCTCGCTGCAGTTCGACAAGCGCGCCCAGTGGCACATAGCCGAGGTGCCACGCCAGAAACAAGACGACTGGGCCGACTACCTGCGCGGTGCAACCCTGCAGCTGGCAGCCCAATATCCGCTGCGTCGCGGACTGAGCGGAGTAATCGAAGGCAGCCTGCCTATAGGCGGACTCTCGTCGTCGGCAGCCGTGGTGCTGGTATATCTGAAAGCATTGTGCGAGGTGAACGACATCAAACCAGAGCCGCGCGAACTCATCATGATGTCGGTGCGTGCCGAGAACAACTATGTGGGTGTGAGCAGCGGTAAGCTCGACCAAAGCTGCGAGATGTATTCAAAGAAAGACCACCTGCTCTATCTCGACACTCGCGACGACAGCTACGAACTCATTCCTGCACATCCACAGATGAAACCCTACAAGATTGCCATCTTCTTCAGCGGAGTGGAACGCACACTGGCCGGCAGTAAGTTCAACATGAGGGTGGATGAGCTGCGCAGTGCTGCATACGCGCTGGCTGCATTCGCAGGCATGGAATATGGTAAGTTCCAGGAGACCAACATGCGCGACATACCACGTGAGGTATATGAGCAGTATCGCGACCGCCTGCCCGAAACATGGCGCCGCCGTGCCGAACACTGGATGACGGAGTTTGAGCGTGTGGAACAAGGAGCCGAGGCATGGCGTCGCGGAGACATCGAGACCTACGGACGACTCAGCTTCGAGAGCGGACACTCAAGCATCTACAGCTGGGAGACGGGCTCGCCCGAACTCAAGACCCTCTACGACATCATGACTCACACCGACGGCATCTACGGCGGACGCTTCAGCGGAGCCGGATTCAAGGGATGCTGCATGTCGCTCATCGACCCCGCCTTCGAAGAGAGCATCATCGAGAAGGTGACGACCGAATACCTCAAAACGTTCCCTCAACTTGAAGGCAAATATATGGTAAAAATTTGTAAATCAGCCGACGGACTATTATGAAATGCTTGATACTTGCAGCGGGATATGCAACTCGACTCTATCCCATCACG
>CAMHPM010000084.1 GCA_946187025.1 uncultured Prevotellaceae bacterium | reverse complement strand
GTGTGTCGCTCAATTCGCCCGAAGACCAGTGCGTATTCTGGGCCAACATGAACAGCTACGGCGCACTGATGGGCAGCGCACAGATACAGCGCGGTGTGGGAACATCGACCAACGGCGACGGAGCATTCGGCGGAACGATATCGCTCAAGACCAAAGCACCACAGCTCGAGCCATCGGCCGAAGTCAATGCTTCCTATGGTTCGTTTGCCACATGGAACGTCGGCGCGTCAGTATCGACTGGCCTTATAGCCAACCACGTAATGGTCGATGGAGCATACCACGAGACACATTCAGGCGGATACATACACGGCACCGAGGGACGTTCGGGCAGCTACTATGCTGGCGCGACCTATATCAATACCAACCGCAACATTCAGCTGAGATATAAAAACATAGGCAACTTCGAGACAACCGGACAGGCATGGAACGGAGTCACAGCCGGCAACGACGACTACAGCCTCAACAGCTACGACGGCATCCGCACCTATAAGGACCTGGACGGCCTGGGGCTTGGCCGCTTCAACAGCCTGCACGAACAGTTCATACCCGACTGGCAAGGCGGATTCGAGGTGAAACGCTATCAGCTGGCAGACGGCACAGTGTGGCCCAAGGCTACCGACAACTTCTGGCAGAACCACAACATACTGTCGCTCGCATGGCAGATAGACCCTGACTGGAACCTCGCAACATCCTTACACTACACCCGCGGTCACGGATACTACCTCGAATTCCGTCACGACAACAAGCTCAAGAAGTTCGGACTTGCAAACTTCACCGACACCGACGGTAGCACAGTGAAGCGTGCCGATTTCATCCGCAAGAAAGGAATGACGCAAGACACCTACGGCATCGTGTCGAACATAAACTACAACGACGACCGATGGGACATCACGACAGGATTGTCGATGCAAAACTTCGAGGCGAACCACTACGGCTACCTCACCTATACATCGAACCCGACACTCAGCCAAAACCTGAACCTGGAACGTCAGGGCTACCAATACTACGACAGCGATGCCAACAAAGCTGATGCCAGCATCTACACCAAGGCCACACTACACATCACCGAGAACCTCGACGCATTCGGCGACGTGCAGTTCCGCCACGTCAACTACACTACCAACGGCATCAACGACAAATTCTATGCAAACCCCGACGGCACATATACCAACCAGCGCCTCGACATCAGCCAACAATACAACTTCTTCAACCCGAAAGCCGGAATAGCCTACCATTCGGGCAACTTCAACGCCTACGCAAGCTATGCGCTGAGCCATCGTGAACCCGAACGCAACAACTTCACCGACAATGGTTCATACCCTGCACCACGAGCCGAAAAGTTGCACGACATAGAACTCGGAGCCGGAATCAACACCAGTTCGTGGTATACTCAGGCAGGACTGTACGCCATGCTCTATACCGACCAGTTCGTACAGACAGGAGCCGTGAGCGATATAGGTGAAAACCTGACCACCAACATACACCGCTCTTACCGACTCGGAACTGAAATCAGCGCAGGATGGAACCCTACCAAGTACGTCACCATCGAAGGAAACGCAGCCCTGTCGGTCAACAAGCTGAAAGACTTCGACGAAGTGGTCGAGACCTACGATGCCGACTGGAACGACATGCCTGCCACAACCATACACTATGACAAATCGACACTGGCATTCTCGCCGTCAGCAATACTCAACGGATTCATCGACCTGCACAAAGGAGGATTCAGAGCCGTGTGGCACACAGCGTTCGTAAGCCGTCAATACATCGACAACACTCAAAACCGCGACCGAAGCCTGCCGGCATACTCCACATCTGACCTCAACCTGAGCTATGAATTCAAGAACCCATTCACAGGATACAACTCGACAATCATCGCACTCAACTGGGGAAATATCTTCAACCAACGGTACGCTTCAAATGCATGGGTCTATAGTGCCATCGTAGGCGACGACTACCCAGCCGACAACCGATACTACCAGATTGGCTACACACCTATGAGCAGCACAACCATCATGGGCAGCATCACCCTGAGATTCTAAGCCACACTCTCCTATGTTAGAATACATCACCACACATCCGCTCGACACCCTCGGAACCGTCCTGGGGTTCATATACCTCATCCTCGAAATGCGAACCTCCATTTGGATGTGGATCGTGGGGAGCATCATGCCTGCAATATATATCGTCGTGCTCTATCAGGCAGGCATCTACGCCGACTGCGGCATGGAGATCTACTATTTCCTTGCTGGCATCTACGGCCTCATCATCTGGCTCAGAGGCAAGACAGAGAAGGGTACGAAAGTAACCATAAGCCACACGCCACGCAAGCTATGGCCACGGCTATCGCTGCTCTTCGTAATCCTCTTCGTTGCCATCGCTGCCTTCCTGCGCGAATGTACCGACAGCCGTGTACCATACATCGACTCGTTTACCACCACACTGTCAATCATCGGCATGTGGATGCTATCGCGCAAATACATCGAGCAGTGGTGGGTGTGGCTCGTGGTCGATGCCGTCAGCTCAGGACTCTACATCTACAAAGGCATCTATGGTCGCTCCATCCTATACGCCATCTACACCATCATGGCCATCTATGGCTTGTACGTATGGCAGAAGAAGTTGAAGCAACAGGATGCATATTCAGAGGTAAAAGAATAAATATTCATGAATAATGGAATACTTAATCAGGGATGATAGAATACTTTTTCAGGGATGAAGAATAACATACTCATGGATGATGGAATACTTATTCATGAATGAAAGAGTATAAGCTATAAGAACACAACAAAGGTCTGCGCTGTAATGGACGCAGACCTTTGTTGTACTTAGCAGTTAAGGACTTGCTACTTTATCAATACCTTCTTTCCGTTATGGATGTATATACCAGGATTGAGATGGTCAGAGCTGGCGTAGCGGTTGCCAAGCAAATCGTACAACGTACGTGGAGCAACATCGTAATCATTGCATGATTGCTCAACTTCCTCAATGCCTGTTTCCTCGTGATTTATCATGAAGATATACGTGTTCATGCTGCGTGCAGGCATTGGTACCGTGACGATTTTTGTTGGCTCGGCCAATTCGATGGGCGACTCCTGGCAAAGGTTTGCAGCTTCATTGCCAGTCGATAACATGTGTGTTCCGCTTTTTACATCGTATGGAAGTCTCAGTACCAAGTCATAGCCTGTACCTACTGTATCAATAGCCATCACAATGATTGAGTCGCCCTTGATGTAAGCCGAGTACTCTTGGGCAGCTCCCTCACCAGATGTCATATCACGCGAAGTAGTTAAGCGAGTCGAACCAGTGACATGTTTGGCGAAGTGTGACATTACAAATGCACGAGGCAAGAGGGTGTTTTTTTTGTTCTCAGGACCATACTTCGACTCTCCAGTACCGACAAATGCCCAGTGGGCACGCATGTACCAGTAGATATATCCAGTACATCCCGCCAGCATACACTCGTTGAGTTCTTCTGCAAATATCAGGTTCTCGTGCCAGTTAGGCAAGTGGTTAATGTTGTCGGTCACCGAATGTTCTGTCATCCAGACCTCTTTGCCATACTTTGCAGGCAGAACTGCCGAGTTCTTCATATACTGCAAAGGTGCATGACCGTAGAGGTGGCCCGCCACGATGTCGATTTGCGAGCGACATGTTGCATCGGTCATAAGTGGATCAGTATAGTTCTGAGTGAAACCAAGGCTTTCGCCGCTGATAAGTCTTACTCCCGGATAGGTCTCACGGTCGAGCATGTGTGCATAGTTCTTCACGAGTTTCACGAGGTCCTGAGGGTCATACAGACATCCTGAGTAGTCAACCCACCAGTCGGGCTCGTTCTGGATTGATACTGCATCGACCACCACACCCTTTGACTTCATATATTTCAAGTAAGAGTTCAGCCATGGGAAGAACTTATCGTAGCAATCTTCACGCAGTTTACCTCTCTGATTGCCTTGGCTGTCGGATTTTCCACCTTGAGCCGTTCCGTTGGTCTTGTAAGCACCTGGTGGCGACCATGGTGTACCAAAGACGATGCCTCCACGTTGCTTCACTATCCTGGCTGAAGGCACACAGCCCTGCCAGTTGTAGTTGCTCCAAGATGCATTGTCATCGCCATTGAAACTCGGAGAAATCTCCATGCGCATTATGTTCAGTCCTATTTTTGACGTAGGGCCATAGAGCAATCTTGCAGGAGCTGTATCGGAGCCATAAGGGCACATAGCCCCGTCGCAACAGGCTGCTCCAAAACCTGTAATGGTCTGCTTCTCGACCTTATTTACTGTCAGGACGAGTTTTGCTGCTTGAGTAGCAGCAGCCGTGAGCAGAACAATAGTAGTAATGATAATCCTTTTCATTGTCGGATGTGATTAAGTTGGGGTTCTAAATGTTGTTTTTCTGAATAATTTATCTTTACGACGGCAAAGATACAAAATAATTCATAATACACAAAGCATTATGCCCAATTAAACATCGAAAAAGGGCCAAATCCGTAAAAAAGGTAACAAGAACCGAATTATATATACTTGTAGTTTCGCATATTTGTCGTAAATTTGCAGCGTGGAATATTACACATAACCAATACTACTACGCAATGCTTACAAAACGACTACTGACAATTGCTGCCGTTGCATCAATTTGCATGACAGCCTGCACACCCGAAACTTCAAAAAAAAATAAAGATATGCAAGAGAAAGCAGATTGTGGCTCTGAACTCACCTTGAGCCACTCACAGGCACAAACCGTCGGTGTGCCTGCCAACGTAGATTTCAGCGTATGGCCAAAGGGAGAGCCGAACTCTGCCTACGCACAATATTTCATCGGCAACAGCTATCTGGCACCGCTCGATGCCGAACATGGCGGACCGGTCAACGTGACCTTCGAGCCAGGATGCCGCAACAACTGGCACATACACCACAAGTCGGTGCAGGTGCTCATCTGTGTTGCCGGATGCGGTTGGTATGTAGAGGAAGGCAAGGAGCCACTCATGATGCGTCCGGGAACCGTGGTTGCAATACCTGCCGAAGCACGCCACTGGCACGGTGCAGCACGCGACTCGTGGTTCCAACACATCACCTACATGACCAATGTCGAAGAAGGAGCATCAAACGAATGGCTCGAACCTGTGACCGATGCCGAATACAACAAACTGCCTGGCTCACAACCAGGAAGCGCAGACCTCGGCACCACCGACCCAGAGTTTGTCGAGTTGTTCGACCGCTTTGCATTCACTGATGTCACCAGCCAGACCTCGACACATCTCGATGCCCACACACGCTTCATCTGCAACCTCGCTACACTGCTTGGCTGCCAGGGCATCGACCTCTACGGCGAACTTCTGCCCGCTGCCCTCGATGCCGGTGTGACTCCTGTCGAGGTGAAGGAAATAGTATATCAAGGCGTGGCATACCTCGGACTCGGTCGTGTAATGCCATTCCTCAAAGCCACCAACACCGTGCTTTCGCAGCGCGGCATCGCCCTACCACTGCCGCCACAAAGGCAGACAACCGATGCTACCCGACGCGAAGCAGGCACACAGGCACAGGTGGATTGCTTTGGTGAAGGTATGCGCGACTTCTGGAAGTCGGGACCTGAAGACAGTCGCCACATCAACCAATGGCTGGCTGAGAACTGCTTCGGCGACTACTACACACGCACCGGACTTGAGACAAAGACGCGCGAGCTCATCACTTTCTGCTTCCTTGCTGCACAAGGCGGTTGCGAACCTCAGCTGAAAGCACATATCGCCGGCAACTATCATGTTGGCTACGACAAAGACTTCCTCATCGCTGTCATCTCGGCAAACATCCCATACATCGGCTACCCACGCACCCTCAATGCCCTCAACTGCATACGCGAGGTGGAAGCATCACA
Source organism: uncultured Prevotellaceae bacterium (assembly GCA_946187025.1). GTDB lineage: Bacteria > Bacteroidota > Bacteroidia > Bacteroidales > Bacteroidaceae > Colivivens. The sequence goes on along the minus strand of CAMHPM010000084.1, from coordinate 925 downwards.
GAAATAACACATTACGAACAACCATAAAACCGCTAACAACATGAAACGTACAATCATCATCATGGCAGCACTGATGGCAATAAGTCTCGGTGTATGCGCCCAAAACAAGACAAAGGACATGAAACAGACAAAGACCCTCGTGGCATACTTCTCGGCATCGGGCACCACCAAAGGTGTGGCAACCATGCTGGCCGAAGTGACAGGAGCCGACCTTCACGAAATCAAACCCGAAAAGCCCTACACAGAAGCCGACCTCGACTGGCGCAACAACCAGTCGCGCTCATCGATAGAGATGAAAGACAAGAAGAGCCGTCCTGCCATCACTGGCAAGCTCAAAAACATGGACAACTACACAACCATCTACATCGGCTACCCAATATGGTGGTACACAGCTCCAACCATCATCAACACCTTCATCGAGGCCTACAACCTCAAAGGCAAGACCCTCATCCCGTTTGCCACGTCGGGCAGCAGCCCAATCAAGAAGTCGTGCGACGACCTCAAAGCCACCTACCCTGACCTTACATGGAAAGAAGGCAAGCTCCTCAACCGAGCTACCAAGCAAGACATCGAAGCGTGGGTGAAAGGCCTATAACGATATAGAAAGATAGAAACTACATATACCAGACAGACTAGTTGGACTAGATAGACTAGACACACTAACATAAAAGCCGCCCATCTCCGGGCGGCTTTTTATTATATCGGTTTCTCTATCAAATGCTATTCAATCACCATCTTGTCGATGTTTGGCATCCAGTCGGTTGGGTTGGCAAGGCGGATGCTGTTGCGACCCTTCTTGAGTGTGACGTCGCAGGAGATGGTGGCAGGTGTGTTCCAATCGCCGGCGGTGACGTTCAGTGTTGTGACGGTCTGTCCGTTGACGATGAGGTTCATGCTGCGCTCTTCGCCGCTGAAGTAGGTGATG
>CAMHPM010000083.1 GCA_946187025.1 uncultured Prevotellaceae bacterium | reverse complement strand
GCCTTCTTGTCTTCGTTCATAATCTTATAGGAGATATTGTTGATTGTTTATTGTTGATTGTTTATTGTTGATTGTTTCATTTCCATCCGGATGGACTCTCCCACCTGAAAGGGGGAGTACCCCTCTCCCCTGGGGGAGCGCGAGGGGGAAAGAATAATGAAACAACCCACGTAGTGGGAGGGGGTCTTCTCCCCGGATGGCACTCCCTCCCCCTCCTGCGAGGGCAGGGTGCAGGCTAGGGGAGGTTTTTCGGCTGCAAAGGTAATGCTTATTTTCCAAAAAGTAAAGCAAACGCGACAAAAAGTTACGTTCGCTTAACCTTATTTAACATTACAGAGTGTAAACACATGCTGTGTTAATAAATCTTAACACATGGCACAAGTCAACTGTCGGCCGACACCGGTCGGTGTAACGTCGGCGGAGCTGGCGTGGAAGCGTATTTTGCGACTCCGCACTCGCGGGCCCGAGACTCCGCACTCGCAGGCCTGTGAGTCCGCACTCGCGAGGCTGTGAGTGCGCACTCGTTTCTGCACGACACTGGGCACTGGCTAAAAAGCGCCCGACCTTTGAGAATTGGCAATTGACAATTGATAATTAGCAATTGATAAATGACATCCACACGGCTCACCTATATAATATTGATTATATATTAATATTTTTCCGCTCCGGTGCCACCACTTTCACATATTATTCGTACCTTTGCCGACACAAATCAAAACAAAACAGTCAAAACAACATTATCATGAAACTTAGCAGTATCTGCTTGTTGACAATTTGCTCAACACTACTATCATCGCTCCCTCAGTCAGCGTGTGGCCAGACACGCAACTCCCAGCCCGACTGGCTTTCCGACCTCTCCAAGCGTATCACCCTCAACGGATATGCCCAGGCAGGATATGCCTATCAGGACCAGGAGAACGCCAAGACGAGCGACTTCAACCTGAAGCGCACCCTGCTGTGGGCCAAAGCCGATGTGACCGACCGCTGGTCGTTCCTCTTTATGGTCGATTTCAACAGCGAGGTTCAGGAGTTCTACACCGACTACCGCCTCACAGCCGACAAGGCACTCACAGTGCGCGTGGGTCAGTTCAAGAACAGCTTCTCGCTCGAAAATCCCATGTCGCCATCATCGCTCGAACTGGTTGACGTGTGTTCGCAGTCGGTGACCTACATGGCCGGTTGCGGAAGCGACCCCCTCATGGGCAAGCAGTTCGGCCGCGACATAGGCCTGAAACTCTACGGCGAGCTGTTCGACGGACACCTGGCATACGAACTGGGCCTGATGAACGGACAGGGAATCAACTGCCGCGACGGCAACCGCGACAAGGATGTGATTGCTAAAATCGACGTGCGACCTATCGACGGACTCCGCCTCGTGGCATCAGGACAGAAAGGACGAGGACATGCCGTGGGCACAGCCGCATGGAATCCAGGCATAGCCGAGGGCGACAACTACACTCGCGACCGCTACAGCATTGGTGCCGAACTGAAATTCGGAGCCTACTGCCCTGCCCGCTACAAAGAGGCACGTCCGGTAAGCCTGCGAGCCGAGTGGCTCGAAGGAAAAGACGGCGAGGTGAAGAGCCGCGGAGCATACCTCACAACCAGCGTGCCATTGGTCGATGCCCTCGACGCTGTGGCATCGGTCGATTGGTTCGACCGCAACACAGCCATGCGCTACGACCAGACAAACGCCACCGTTGGACTGCAATACTGGTACTACAAGAAATGCCGCCTGCAACTGCAGTACACACACACATGGCGACAGTTTGACAGCAATTATAACAACATACAGGCACAAGTGCAGATAGCATTCTAAGCCCCCTCGCTACTCCCCCAAGGGGAGAGACCCTCTCCCCAGCCCTCCCCCTTTATGGGGAGGGAACTCCATCCGGATGGAAATAACTAAATAGTTAAATCGAAAATAAATCGTAAATAGTAAATCGTCAAATCGTAAATAAAAATAGATCGTCAAATCGTAAATGATATTATGTTAATCAAAATCATTCTCACCATCATCTTCCTTGCACTGATGGTGGCAGTCGGGATCTACTCCCGCAAACAAGCAAACAGCGTCGATGGTTTCGTGTTAGGCGGCCGCAACGTAGGTCCGTGGCTCACAGCCTTTGCATACGGCACCTCATATTTCTCGGCAGTAGTCTTCGTGGGATATGCCGGACAGTTCGGTTGGAAATACGGCCTGTCGTCCACCTGGATTGGAATAGGCAATGCAGTCATAGGCTCGCTCCTGGCATGGATCTTGCTCGGACGCCGCACCAAACTCATGACCCAACATATCGAAAGCCGCACCATGCCCGACTTCTTCGGCACACGATTCGACAGCCAGCAACTGCGAGTGGTGGCATCGGTCATCGCCTTCGTCTTCCTCATCCCCTACACTGCAGGTGTGTATAAAGGCATCTCTACACTGTTTGAGATGGGATTCGGAGTGCCCTACGAGTATTGCGTCATCATCATGGCCCTGCTCACAGCCCTCTACGTCATACTTGGAGGCTATAAAGCCACAGCCATGAACGACTTCATCCAAGGCATCATCATGCTCTTCGGCATAGTGGTTGTGATAGCAGCCGTGCTCAACTCCCAGGGCGGACTCACCACCGCCGTCGATAAGCTGGCACAAATGCCGTCCGACACCGATGCAGCACAAAACGGAGGATTTGCAGCACTATTCGGTCCCGACCCTTGGAACCTGCTCGGAGTGGTCATACTCACCTCGCTCGGCACATGGGGACTGCCACAGATGGTAGGCAAGTTCTACAGCATCACCGACGAGCGCGCCATACGTAGAGGCACCATCATATCAACCATATTCGCCTTCATCGTGGCAGGCGGATGCTACTTCCTCGGCGGCTTCGGCCGTCTCTTCGGCACACCACCAACCCTGCCCAACGGCTCGCTGGCATTCGACAGCATAGTGCCTTCAATGCTCATCACCCTGCCCGACGTCATCATAGCACTCGTCGTGCTGCTCGTGCTGTCGGCATCGATGTCAACACTGGCATCGCTCGTGCTCACATCGTCGAGCACCATGACCCTCGACCTCATCTATCGCGACAAACGCTCCATGCCCGGCGAAGTGGAAGACGGCACCATCGACGACACGGTGGCCGAACGCATCGAGCGACGCAAAGTGGTTGTGATGCGGGTGCTCATCGTCTTCTTCATCGCCCTCTCGCTCATGATAGCACTCAATCCACCTACATTCATCGCACAGCTCATGGGCATCTCGTGGGGAGCACTGGCAGGAGCATTCCTCGCACCATTCATGCTCGGACTCTACTGGAAAGGTGTCACCAAGGCATCAGTGTGGGCTTGTTTCATTTGGGGTGTAGGCATCACTGTAGTCAACATGGTGCTCGGCAACCCTATCAACCCAATCAACTGCGGAGCAATCGCAATGCTTGGCGGATTCCCTATCGTCCTGATCGTGAGCCTCGTCACACCAAAACTGCCGAAGCAACTGGTTGACGAGATATTCACCTGCTACAAATAAAACGGCATCACACCTCCACAACACTCCGTTCCCCACCGACACCGATGGAGGACAACCCACACACAGCTGCCATCCGTACATTGCCGAGCAAGGCAACAGTACGGATGGCACTTCGTTTTTTACCATCACACTACACCACACTTTATCTTGTAACAAAAAGCACGCCTAAATAGCATTATTCACTCCCAGGCATGTCGTTTTAGGTCAAAATGCAATGTTTTTCATGTTTTCACTTTATAGTTTACGCCAAAATCATTATCTTTGCCAATCAAATCCTAATCAAAAGAAGGCTCGCAACCAGCCTCAGACAGCAAACCAGCGCGACAACAAACAAGTAAAAATATAAAAACATCACAATTATGAAGAATCTGAAGTTTACTCTCTCAGCCATCATGCTGATGGTAAGTGCAGTCATGTTTGCACAACCCGAAGGCCATTACTACCTCTACAACTCAGCCTCCCGTCAGTTCCTCAGCCGCGATGCCACAGGAGCCAATGCCGACCAGTTTGGCATTCCTGTCGAAATAAAGAAAGGCAGCAACGGCTATTCACTCATGTACCTCGACAACGGTCGCTACCTGTCGCAAAGCGGCACAACAGTGAAAGGCGACCAGACGACTGCAACATACGCCACCATCGAAAGCACCGAAGGCGGCTACCTCGTGGCATTCGACAATCAGCTGGGCATCGAGACAAACGGCAATGTGCTGACATGCAAGGATGCACCCCAGTCGTCGAGCTTCAACTCCAAGTGGCAGCTGCTCACACAGACCGAGCGCGATGCCATCGTGGCCGCCGACGAAGCCGCACAGATTGAAGCCATAGCAAAGGCCGCAGGCATCAACCTGCCTGCAGGAACCGACAAGCAAGCCCTGCTACTGGAGGCACTGAAAGCATACAACGTCGAAGACGCAACCGAACGAGTGTCAAACCCGACACTGTCAACCAGCCAAGACAGCTGGACAGTGAAGATACTGGCTGGAAACCAGAACATCGCCTACAAGTCGCAATACCCGATGACACTCTATCAGAATACCGCAATGGAGATTTCACAAACCATCGAAGTGCCTAACGGCATATACAAGGCAACCATACAGAACACCTACCGCTCGTCGAAACGCGAACACCTCACTACACTCTCTGAGAACGAAGGCATAAGCATCTGCAACGCCTACTTTGCAGCCAACGACAACAAAGCACAGGCAGTGGAATGGTCGAAGATACGCACATCCTCCACACTGCCCTACTCGCGCGGCGACTTCGACAACTTCGGCACCAATCCCAAATACACCACTACAGTGTGGGCATTCGTCAGCGACGGAAAACTCACACTCAAATACGCAGTGCCAGCAATCAACAACACACAAGGCGACTACGACCTCAACTGGTTCACCTTTGCCAATGTGACCCTCACACGCTACTACAGCGCAACCCAAGTTGACCTCAGCCAGTTCGACATCTACAACGACATTGCCGACCAGGCAGCCGACGCAACATCCTACTACGCTGTCATCGACTCCATGAAACAAGCCGTAGTCAGCCAGACAGCCAGCGCCGAAGACATCAAGAACATGCCAGCCCAAATGCGCAAGGCCATCTTCAACCTGATGAAGACCCAGCCGGCCAAGTCGGGACAGTACGACGTGACAAGCTTCATCACCAACCCATCGTTCGACAACGGAATCAAAGGCTGGACCACTGCCAACGGAAAGATCACGTCAACGGGCGGCATCGCCGAACTCTACAACCAGACAACCACCGACCGCATCTACCAGAAACTGAAAGACATGCCGGCCGGCGACTACACACTGAAGGTGCAGGCATTCTACCGTGCAGGCGAGATGAAGCAGTCGCTCGCCAATTACGAGCGTGGCAAAGACATAATAAAAAGCTTCATGTACATAGGGCTGAAAGACTCTAAGGCAGTGCAGAGCATCTTCGACGACGGATGCTACATGCTGCAAGCCCAGACATCCAAGTCGGCCGACGTCTATGCCATCATCAGCGGACGCGGATTCCCACACAGCCACTACATAGGCAGCGATCGCAGCAATCCAATCAAGACACCTCTCATCGCCTCTCAGGCTTTCGACCATGGTCACTACTGGAACACCCTGAACGCACACATCGATGCCGACGGTGACCTCACACTCGGCATACGCCTGTCGGCCGGAGGCTCTGCCCAGAACTGGCTTGCTATCGACAACTTCCGCCTCTACTACGGCACTCCAGCGCCAGTCACCCTGACCGAAGGCCAGCCGCTACCAGTAAACGACGATATAACCACTGGAGTCATACTGAAGAAACACTTCAAAGCAGGCGAGATGACACCGCTGGCCGTACCATGCGACATACCTGCATCGCAGTTCAAGGCCGTATATGAAATCGGCTCGCTCGACGAACAGACACAAACCGCCCTGCTCTACCCTGTAAACAAAGTGCGTGCCAACGTGCCATGCTATGTAGTGGCCGAGACCGACATCGACTACATCACCATCGACAGCACCTACGTCACAGCAGCCAAGGCCGACATGGTGCCAGTGCTCTGGGAGGGCGGACTCATCTATCCGGCCGAAGATACATACACATGGCGCACCCTCACCGTAGCCGACAAGGAGTACGACGCATCACACTTCACCAACTTCGAATTCGCCGACCCTCAGCAGATGAGCTTCACCGTGAATATCGAAAACTTCCGTGCACGCCAGTATCTCGAAAACACAAGCTACCCGGAACCCGAGACACCATCGGTCATCGGCGACTACTTCAAGCCTGCTCCGCCACGTCTCGACATACCTCACAACATCGGTATTCCGCTCCCTGGCGGCAAACTCGAAGCCAATGCAACAGTGTTGTTCAGCCTCAAGGCCGACATGAGCGACGCACAGTCGCGTACCATTTACAAAGGTTCCGACTTCTGCTACATACCAAACCTCATACCGGGCAACACCTACTACTACCGCGTGGAAGCCGGCGAAGAGGTGCTGACCAAGGGACACTTCAAGGTCGAAGGCCCAGTGCGCATGATTTATGCACCAAGCATCAGCAACATACGCGACATCGGCGGATGGACCGTACAGGACGGACGCACCGTTCGCTACGGACTCATCTATCGCGGCGGTGAAGCCAACGGCCTCCATCCATCGGTAGCCGCCGACCGCACCACCCTCATCAACCTCGGCATAGGAGCCGAAATCGACCTGCGCAAAGACAACAACTACGACAGCGGCAACGGCGAAGTTGGCAAATGTGCATTCGGCTTCGCATCCAGCCACTACTTCTTCCGCGAGGGCGGCTACGACTGCAAACTC
>CAMHPM010000082.1 GCA_946187025.1 uncultured Prevotellaceae bacterium | reverse complement strand
GACGATGGATAGTAGAATGTGCCTTCGTTGGTAACAATTTCCTCATCGAATGGATAGCCGTGGAGCTTGATTTCAGAGATTTCATCTGTCCCTTCTACATAGGTAGTATCGTTGAAGTAGTACCAAACGGTATCTCTCTGTACGAGTTCTTCGTTTGTAACAGGGTCGCGAAGCACTTCACCGGTTACAGGGTCGGTGAGGAGGTCGCCTTCAATAACTTGTTTTACATAGCGGCTGAATGAAGGTTCAGCAAACTTGCCGTCGCAAACCGACTTCACGTATGCAGCGCTTTCGGCTGTAGCAGTCTTGGCATAGAGTTCAGCGTAGTGGCGTGTCCATGCGTCAACATCACCGTTAGCATCGGTCCAGTAGCTTGTCCAGCTCTGGTTGTCGTTGTCGGCCACGTTGCGTGCATCGCGATAGAGTGCGCGTACCTTAATCTGATACTTACCTGCAGGCAGGCCTTCGATGTCCTGATAGAAGTCGATCGAGCTTGCGTTCCAGATTTCTGCGTTGCCGCGAGCATACTCGTTGCTTGTGGCAGATGTTCCGCTCCAGCCGTCGGTAGGGCTCGATGTGAAGCTTGGGTTCTTCACGAGCGAAGTGATTTCAACAGGGTTGGCCTCGGTTGCGGTCTTACCACCGGCAGCGATGATGGCTGCTACGTTGATGAGCAGGTTGAGCTCGGTTGAGTACTCGTTGAGTGTCTCCACATTGCTATATCCAGCCTTCAGGGCAGCTGTCTGGCGTGTGATGGCATTCTGCAGGTCTGCATTGTCGTAGGTGAGTGCCTTGTCGTAGTTGGCAAGGTAGCTCTTGTAAGCATTGAATACGTCGGTCACACCTTCGATGTCGGTATAGATGGTTGTCTCGCTGTTCTCGAGGTCGGTCACGAAATCGATAGCCGGTGCAAGGATTGCATACTGGTCGGATGCAACGTCGTAGTTGGCAATGAGCTCGTCGTAGCTGGCTGGAGCTTTGTAGTTGCGTGTTACATTGTATGCTTCGTTGATGTAATCTTTTGCTGCACGGGTGATTTCGAGCGATGCCTCATAGTCGGATGTCGATGCAAGTGGCAGCTTGATTTCGCTGATCATCGCTTGTACCTTTGTGATATCTCCCTTGAAGTGGAGTTTCTCGTCGATTGCCTTTTGTACTTCGGCCAGTTCTTCTTCAATCATTGCGTTGAAGTCTGGCATTTCTCCGTAGTAGAGGAGTCGGAATCCGGTGAAGTTACCAACCATACTTGTCTGACCGCCGATGAGCAGACGTCCGTCTGGCACTGCGATGATGCCTGTCTTGTGCTCCTGCCATACGTTTGACTGCCATTCGTTCCAACCGTACTGAGGTGAGTAGTAAGAGTCGGTGTGGCCTACAGGCGACTTGACAACAACCTCTTCAGAATTCTGTGCGAAGATGTTGTGGTAAGGTGGCATGTTGTCGTCGTTGAATCCGTTTGGACGTGAGTTGTCGCGGTTTCCGTTACCACGTACGAGAGCCTTGACACTGTAGAAGCCGTTTGGCAGACCAACGAGCTGCTGGCGTATTTCGAGTGAACCGCCTGAGATTGAGTTCCAGCCGTCGGATACACCGATGAGGTGTCCTTGCCAGAAGAGGTTGAGACCTGGTGTCCAACCTGATGTGTTGTTAGAGAACTTATACCACTGGTTGGTTACTTCCGGGTCGCCGCTGAGTATCACTTTCGATGCAATATCGGTCTTACCATTCTTTTGGCTGCTGTAGGCACCAGGGTTAGCTCCGGCTGTCCATCCGTCGGCTGTGAGTTCGTAGTGTCCATTGACGAGTGTTGGTGTATATTCAGGATTTACGAACCAAGGATATTTGATGAGTGCGGTGAAGTCTTTTGCGCCGTTTTCATCCACATCGCCTGTGTTGAGGTAGTCGGCACGAGCCTTTGAGAGTTCCTCAAACATCTGGCTGTAGCTGTTGATGTCGTAGTTGATGACTTCAGGGTCGTCGGTTGTTGCTTTGGCTGAAATCTCGTCGAGCTTGCTTTGGAAATCAGCTTTGCCAGGGAAGTCGGTAGAGGTCATCATGTCGTTCGACATTTCGATGAGTTCAGAAAGGCTGTTGGCCAGTTGCAATGCAGCGAATGCCTGGTCGTAGAGGGCATTAACTTTCTCAATAGAAGCGAGAACGGAGTTGATGTCGGTCTCGTCCATTTCGTCGTCGAGATTCATAAGTTGGTCGTTGATGAGGCCGGCAAGTGCTCCGAATCCTTGAGACTCGATACTCATCTGTGCTTCTTCAACTTTTGTACTTGCTGCATAGAATTCGTTTACTGCCATGGCAAGCTGTGCACCAGCATCTGCATCTCCGTTGTAGATAATGTGGAAGTCGCCGAATGCCAACCAGTCTTGTGAGATGTTTGCAGTCTTGCGAAGACCGATTTTAACATAAGAAGGCTCAGTCACAACGAGGTCGAATGTGTTGCTATAGTAACCTTGTGCAAAGTATTTGATTGCACCGACAAGGCATTGTGGGCAATAGTATGTCACGGCCTCGTCGCCTGTACCTACTGTTTGTGAATAGTCGTTCTTCCAAGAGCCGTCGCTGTCGAAGTGTATTCTTTCAGTACAGTCGGACGATGCGATTGAACGCACGAAGGTGGAGTACTCTGTCTTCACTTCTGATTCAGGGTCGTCGCTTGTCAGAACTGCTGCGTAGATCCATGCGTTCTTCTTTGGTGTGTTGTTGAAGAATGTGAGGAAGCTGTCGCCGCATGTTCCTTCACGATAAAGGGCTTTTACGTCGATGGTGTACCATCCGGCAGGGAAGTAAACCACCTGGTAGATGTTGGTCAGTTCCTTTCCGGCTGAACCGTCGTTGTAATAGGCCATAGCTCCGAAGCCCAGGTCGTCGAGGTAGTTCCACTCCGATGGGATGGTGCCTTTCCAATAGTCGCCGATTGTACTTGGTGTGTAGTCACCGTTGTTGTTTGAAGCTCTTTCGCCGGAAAAGGTTCCGTCGTAGTCACCCCAGTTGAGTTGGTCTGTCACGTCTTGGCCTTCGGTCCAGGTTGAGGTGTCAATTTCTTGCGCTTGTATTGCAATTGTTGCAAAAAGCGCCATTGCTGAGGTAATAAGTTTTCTCATAAGCAATTTTGGTTTAATGTTAGTATTAAGTTTGGTTAATATGATTATCAGGTTGCTAACAGCTCGATTTACAGGTCGTAATGGTTCTTTTGCATGGTATTTTGCATTGTTGCTGAGTTGTTAATTCACACCTTATTTATTATCTTGTCGCAAAATTAGTGCTTTTATGAATACGTGATTTGATTGTGTGTAACAATAATTATCAAATATGTAACATTGGCACCGATGTTTCAAATGTAATAGAAAATGCATCAAAACCTATAGTTGTGCGTAAATAATAATGTGTAACTTTGCAATTGTTAATGCAGAAGTGCCTGTAGGGCACTATCTGCATGAGGTCAGATTGATTAAAATCATAACAATATTTTAAACCAGATTTATTATGAAGAAAGCAATGAAAACGGTTGCAACGATTGCAACATTCATGAGTTCGGCCATGCTTATGGCACAGCCAGGCGGTGGTTTCGGCGGTTTTGGCGGCTTCCAGATGCAGCAGCCTCAGATTGAGACTTCGCAAGTGTGGAAAGACGTGAACTATGCCGGTGATGAACAAGCCTATCACACATGTGACATCTATTTGCCAAAGGTTGAGAAGAAATCCTATCCAGTCGTAATTCATATCTATGGAAGTGCATGGTTCAGCAACAATGGCAAGAACAATGCTGATATCGGTACTATCGTAAAAGCGCTGCTCGATGCAGGTTATGCAGTGGTGTTGCCTAACCACCGCTCAAGCAGCGATGCCAAGTGGCCTGCCCAGATTCAAGACATCAAGGCCGTCATCCGTTTCGTGCGTGGTGAGGCCAAGACCTATAAGTTTGATACTTCATTCATTGCCACCAGCGGATTCTCGTCGGGTGGTCACCTGTCGTCGGTTGCAGCTACTACCAGTGGCACGAAGCAGACAAAGGTTGGCAGTGTAGAGATTGACCTTGAAGGCAATCTTGGCAAATACACAAAGGAAAGCAGTGCTGTGAATGCCGCATGTGACTGGTCGGGGCCTGTTGACCTCACCGACATGGACTGCGGTGAGCACATGTCGTTTGGCGAGACCAGTCCTGAGGCTATTCTGCTTGGCGGTGCGAAGTTGAGCGACGAACCCGACAAGTTCCGCAGCCTCACTGCACTCACCTATGTTGACAAGAACGACCCTCCAATAATCATCTTCCATGGCGAGAAGGACAATGTGGTGCCTTGCTGCCAGGGCAAGAAGTTCTACGAACTGCTCAAGGCAACAGGTGTGAAGACCGAAGCTACATTTGTGCCAGAGGGTGGTCACGGTATGGGTATGTATGATGAGGCCAACCTGAAGAAGATGGTTGATTTCCTTAATGCGGCACGAGGCAAGTAAACCGACGGCATCCCTCATCAGGAGGCAATTTGTCTGTACACCATCAACATGGGACATGTTTAAGTAGATCCTCCTCAGTTTGTGAGGTGGGGATGCAGATAGATCAAACGCCTGCAACGACTATACAGTTGTCGTTGCGGGCGTTTGATATTTACCGACGAGCTGAAAGAATGCATGAGATGCGGCTTGATGGCCTGTGCCTTGTCTAACCAGCAATAATTCCCGCAACATGCAGTGAGGTGCTTCCGCCACTTTCCCCCTTGTGCATCTTGGCATCTGATGATATAAAAGAAGCTACTATCATCACACCGCTCATGACCTATTGGGGTAAAGCATTTCGATAGATGTTGCCGCTATGTTGCATAAGAAAGAAAGTGGTGCTGTTTGCGAGTGCGGAGTCTCGGGCCTGCGAGTGCGGAGTCGCATAAAGATGTGCATTTTGTGTGGATTTGTATAATGCCTGATGAGTATAAATGAAGCAGTAGGTATCAGGTCGGTTATTTAAGTATTAAACACGTACATCGTCATCTCGAACTGAGCGAGTAGATATAGATACATACAAGACTCCTCCTATATAAGAGCCTCCCAATCTTGTCATTCCAAGGCGGCGTGGCGGATAATGGAGCCTTGGCAATGGAAAGACGGTGTTAGCCCGATAGCAAAGACTTGTAATTGTTGGGCCGGCAGAGTGAGATGCCTAAGGTGGATACATAAAAAACCGTGCAGAACTTTGCGCTCTGCACGGTTTTGATGTTTGTGGTTTTACGTGAAGACGTGTTAGTGGTCGTTATAAACCATTTACGGCTTGGTGTTTCGTAAATTAATCTACTTGACCGTCACCTTGACTTTCGTCTTAGTGGTTCACGTCGGGCAAAACTAAAAGCACGCTTTTGTTCTGCTCTCACTTGACCATCACTTTCTTGCCATCGACGATGTTGATGCCAGGCTGCAGCTTGTTCAACTTCTGGCCTGCGATGTTGTAGATACCCTTGGCAGCAGCATCGGTTGCTACGTTGGTGATTGCATCTGCATTTACCGGGCCGAGGTAGAAGAGGTGAACGTAGTTGATGTTGATATAGTCGTTGGTTACTGTCTTAGGCTTGTCGATACCAAGTTTGAGAGTTCCGTCTTCTGGTACTTCGATTTCAATGCGAGTGATATAGTAACCGGCATTGAACCAAGCTACGTATGCACCTGTGTTGTAAGGAACGTAGAGCGTCTGGCCATTGAGTGTAACGGTCTGTGTACCCGAGCCAATCAGACTCTCTTCGAGAGCATACTCAGAATTGCGGTGCAGGTAGCCGATAACGGTAGTGTCGGATGTAGTTCCGAATACCCATGCGTTCTTGTCTCCTTCCGGATCAGCCTCGTAGCGGCTTGCGTCGCCTGCACAGTCGCCTGCACGGTATGCACCCTGTGCCTCGATGATGTATTTGCCTGCAGGCAGACCGGAAACAGTCTGATACAGGTGAGATTCGCCGCCGAATGCACTGAATGTATTCTGCTTGTAACCGTTGCATGAACCGCGATCCCATCCTGGCACGTTCTTGTCGCTGTTGCCAGTGTCTTGGTCGAAGTCTGGGTTGATGAGGAGGCTTGAGTAGTCGATTGGGTTGTCTTCGGTTGCAACTCCGTCAGGCAACTTGAGAGCTACGATAGCCTTACCGGCACGGCTGGCGAGGTCTTGACATGCAGCATCGCTTTCGCATCCGTCGCTTATAGCGGCAAGCACCTCTTCCTCAAGAGCTTGGATTGTAGCCAGTTTCTCGGCTGAAGCATCCTTGTAATCTTCAAGAGCTTGTTCCAGGTTGTCGTAAACCGTGTTCAGTCCTTCATGCAGAGTGTTCGAAGCTTTTGCTGCCTCTACGGAATTGAAGAAGTCTGAGATAGCAGCGATGATGCCGTCTTCGTCAGCAGCCTTGACAGCAGCCAATGCATTTCCCATGTTCTGGCGAGCTTCCTTCGACATAACTACGTCATTCAGTCCTTCAGCTTCTGTCTCCAGCTTGTTTACTACCATTGCCACTGCTTCTGGATCTACACCAGCATAGAAGAGGCGGAAGTTGTCGATAGCAGTGTAACAAGCATCGCGTGGATTTGACGGCTGGCGTACACCGATGGTGAGTTTGCCATCGTCGAGCACATATCCATATACGCTGTTACGATAGAGGTCTGGGTTCTCGCCGAATGCCTTCGATACGTCGCCACCACTTGCTGGTACCCACTTACCTGCATTCTCTCCGTCAGGAATCTGATAAGAACCGCTGCCGAGAGTCGTTTCGGTGCAGTCGTCGAATGCGTTCATCAGCTTGCCTGCGATGTTGTTGAGGTAGAGCTCTGCAATGATTTCGGTTGAGGTTCCTGCCACGTATTCATTGTAAGCATCTTCCACTGCGGCAGTGCGGTAGTAGCCCTGTACGTCAACTCGGTATATACCAGGCTTCAGG
>CAMHPM010000081.1 GCA_946187025.1 uncultured Prevotellaceae bacterium | reverse complement strand
ATGGCCAGCGTGATCACCTGTTTTGAGATGTACAGCTCCACGTATGCCGTCACTGCGGCAAGCAGTTGCATGTCCTTCTTAGTGTACTTCGCATCCATTGTTTTAGTCCTTTCGTTTTTGGTAATCCTATTTGTTGTGTTCGATAAATCCGTTCATGATGGCGGTGGGGGTGCCTTTGCTGTCGAAGGCTCCAAGTTTATAGCCGCCTGGCATGCACTGAGGTTCCCAATAGAAGACTCCACGGCAATGCCCGTTAGTCTTTGTCTGCGACTCACGAATAATTCGGGTAAGCTGCCGGCGGCCCTCTTCCATTATTTCGGGTTTACGTTCGTTCACTTCGAATCCAGTCTCTACTATCATTACATCACACTTATATTTCTCACTGACATGTCGTATGTTGGCCATGCAGTCGGTAATGATATCATCGGCGTTGAGTTCCGGATGCCCTTCCATGGCCCAATAAGGATAGAGCGACATACCAATCATATCGAATTTACCCCCATTGTTCACAACGATGTCAAGGTTCCAATCATAGAGCGACTGCTTGTGTCCGCGATCGAGGTGAATAATGACTATTGCATTGGGAAACACCTCCTTCACGGCATCATATCCGGTACGGATGAATCCGGCATAGTGTTCGGGGTTCTTCTCTATGTGTCCCATATCCCACAGCAGTCCGTTAGCCGTCTCGTTGCCAACCTGCACCCATCGCGGTTTTATGCCATTGTCCTTAAGCAATGAGAGCACATCTACGGTGTGGTCATGCAGGTCTTTCTTCATTTCCTCATAGCTGTGTCCCTGCCACGCACGTGGCACAGGTTGCTTTGCCGGATCGGCCCACGAGTCGCTATAGTGGAAATCGACCATAAGGTCCATACCCAATGCCTTCACCCGTTTTGCCATGGCAAGCAATACGTTCTTATCGTTTGATCCGCCTCGTGGATTGACCCACACCCTCATTCTTATGGCTGACATTTGGTAGTCATTCTTCAAGAGTTCGAGGCATTCGCGTTCGTTGCCGTTGCGGTCGTGAAAAACCACACCTGAGCGTTCTTGCCCAGGCAGGAAGCCCACATCGGCACCTTTCACAAAGTCTTTATTATTATTTGACGGCTGTGCTACCAGCATTGTTGAGCACAACATATATAGCACAGCAAATAATACACGATTCATATTTGCTATTTCTTTATGTTCTTATTCATGATAGTCCATCCATCGTAGCCTGTGAGGTCACCTTCAACGAAAAGAGTTTTGTTTTCCTGCTTTCCCTTCAGTTGCCAGTCAATCCATGCACGCACCATTCGAGCATTAGCACCACCATTTGGCTGTGCATATGTACCCCCATGCCCACTCTGAGTATTGTCAGCCAAAACTACAGGTACTTTACTGATGGCCTTATAGTCCTTTTGGGCATTTTGCCATGCAACGTCAGTTGTTCCGCCCACTATATACAGTATTGGTCCGTGCAGGTCCGTCAACGATTTTGCACTTGCATCAGCCATGGTAATATCACCCATACCCGAGTTCAGCATCAGATATGTCTTCAGGCGCTTGTCGGCAGCATTAGCCAGCACCTGTGCACCACCGCATGAATGTCCTGCAGCTGCAATCTTCTCGACATCTACTTTGTTATAATACGTAGATGACTGCACTTTGGCTTGACTGCTAATCCAATCAAGAGCCTTTACCACCATCGACGACGGAGTATGTTTTTCCTTCTCATGCTGTGCAAACATCTGCAGTTCGCCTATGGCCACAACCACATATCCGTATGATGCAACATCGATTAGCATGTTCTCATAGCCGATACTGGTGTCCATACATCCTCCGTTGCAGAAGACGAGTACAGGCAGTTTGCCGTTCTCCTGCCTTACAGCGGCATCCAGGTTCATTGGTCTGTATATCACAAAATCGGTCAACGACTTCTCTCGCAGTGCAACCGACTTATATGGTCCGCTTCCACCATATCCAGGCACCTTCATCTGCTCGAAGCTGATAGTAGGATCATCATGTTTCAGGTATCGTGCATAGAATGCATCCATAGCAGGTCGTGTGAATTCCAGTTGCTGGTCGAATGCAACACCATGCTGACCATGCACCTTCACATAATCGACCGATGCGCCGGCACGTTGCATCTTCTTCACCCAGTCTTCGGTCAGGTTTGGTCTCACAATTGGGTCTTCACCACCCTGGAGTACGAGGAACGGAGTCTTCGAAGCACCTATATAACCGATAGGCCACCATTCAGTGTGGTCTGCCCACTCGCCGGGCCTTCCTATCTCTGTAGGAGGTGCCCCTCCGGCCGCACATGCCACCGAGCAGTCATATTGTTTCCAAGGATCGGAGTCGTCCTTAAATGCTTTGCTCTCGGCAGCCACACCAGCCATCAGCGACAGGTGACCACCGGCCGAGTGGCCGTAAGTGCCTATACGATTTGGGTCTATACCCAGTTTCTGTGCATTAGCCTTCATCCATCTGATGGCACAGCGCACATCCTCGATACATGCAGGCAGCGGAGCCTCTTGAGTCAGGCGGTAGTTCATGTTTGTCACCACATATCCTTTTCCCGCATAATACATCATGAGGTCGCGATAGACCTTGTCATTCTTTGATCCTGCATTCCATCCTCCACCATGAATGATGAGGATTGCAGGGCGGTTAGTCTGTGGGCCCGTGGTCGGTTGAGCAAGATCGAGAATAGTGCTCTTACCCACATCGGTTCGATATGCGATGTTTTCTGTCACCTTGATTTGCTGTGCTGCAATTGTCAGCGTCAGCAGTGTTAATAGTCCTGTAAGAATTGCTTTCATGGTTTTATCTGTTTATTTTGATACGCATAATAGTGAGTGACATCGGTTTGAATTCGTAGTCGAACTGTTTTCCGAAATGTCCGAACATTGTTGTTTGTGGAGCAAGTTTTGTAGGCTGGGCAAACGAGTTCTCGTCGTTTGCATTACCATTGAGGGTTATTACCTTTCCTGTCGGCATCACCCCATTCGTGCCGTCAATCTGGAACGAGCGACGATATGGCTGGTCTGTGCCGTTCACCACCTTCACAACGATTTCTCCAGCAGTTTCATCGAATCCAGTCTGGCAGAAATGGCGTGTCAGTGCAACAGGTTGAGCCTTGGTCACCTGGGTTCCATCGACATAGAGTGTGACGGTCTGCGGACTTACAACCACTTTGATGTCATACCACTTATCTGTATCTACCGACTGGTTATATTGACGGCCCAGAACATCGTTAGTGCGTCCCTGTCGCATTGGCTGTATGGCCGTTGTGCGGTTGTTCCATCCTGCTATGTTAGCAACAAATCCATTCTGTCCGCTGGCATCAAGACCATAATAGACGAAGAAGCCTTCATTGCCGCTCAGTTTGCGTGCCTTCAGTTCGAGCGTGTAGTTGTCGCTTGCAAACTGTGGCAGCTGAGACAATGTGAGTGTTCCATTCGAAGTCTGGCGCAATACTCCGCCATCAACTTTCCATTCGCCTCTCTTTGCCACAAACTGATCGACATTTACATTCTGCACCTTTCCATCAGAACCAGTAATCTTTATGTCTTTGTATTCACATTGTGTTGCATAACTGCCCACACCTATACCACCGGCAGCAAATGTTTCCGCCTTGAGCGGTGTTGATGTCTCGCTCACAAATATGTTATATGTAGGTCGGTTTTCGGCCATCATCTGCTGCACATAGTACGAAGCACGTCCATACACCTGCGAGCTGTTGATATGTATGAGGTTGCAAGGCCAGTCGCGATGGTTCTCGTTTTCAAACAGCGGTGCATAGCTCGACATCTTCACAACGTCGCTGTTGCGTTCCATGCCCATGATGAAAGCAGCCTCGCTTATAGCAGCCATGAGGTTACCAGCCCCCACTCCGCCGTTGCAAGCATATTCACCTACATAGATATCGTGGGTGCGTGGTGCTTCGTCGAAGAGGTGGTTGTTTGCAAAGAAGAAGTCTGGATTGCGATACCAGTGTGGATCGACCATGTATTTGCCCGGAATCTGTGAGAGCAGCGGATCGGTGTGTCCCAGTGTGTTGATGAATATGATTTGTGGATATTCATTTTTCAGGCGGCTGAATATATAGTTAAAGTGTTTTACATATTCAGGGCCGACGTTTTCGTTGCCTATCTCCACATATTTCAGAGGGAATGGAGCCGGGTGTCCAGCCTCGGCACGCATCTTAGCCCACTTGTTGGTTGCAGGGTCGGCCAGCGCATAGTCTATAGCATCGCGGAAGTCCTGTACTACTGCATTCATATCTTCCTCGCTGCTCACGAAATCACCGTTTCGTACCGAACAAGACATACCGGCATTGTTTACGAACATGGCATCCATACCGAGGTCTTCGCAGAACTGCAGGAACTCATGGTAGCCCATGCCCCATGTGGCACGATAGCCCCAAACGTCCCATTCGCCACGTCGTGTCATCGGGTCGCCCAGTGTCTCCTTCCATTTCACACGGTTCTCGTATGTAGCACCTTCGACTATACATCCTCCTGGCCAGCGCATGAATCGTGGGTGCATATCGACCAGCATCTGAGCCACATCGGCCCGCTGTCCGTTTTTGCGTCCCTTGAATGTCTCTTGCGGGAAGAGCGACACATAATCGACAAGCACCGTACCTTTCTGGTCGAATTCCAGTGCAAGGGCACCCTTGTCTGCAGTCGATTCCGATGTGAGTGTGGCTGTCAGTTCTGTCCACTCACCGCTCTTGGGAGCCTTAAACTCGGCCGAGCCGATCGATTCTCCTGTCTCGCTGTTGACGATGCGGGCTGTGATGTTGCCTTTGTAGTTAGTGCTATTCACATAAAAACGCAGGTCGTACTTCGAGCCGGCCTTAAGCCCCATACCCCAGTAGCCGGTGTTGACCAATGTGGCCTTTCCGCCTTTCTGTATCTTGGATATTTTGAGTTGCATAGCATGTGGGGTGTTTGGATGTAAAGGCTTGCCGGGTTCAATCACCTCACCTGTCACATCACACTTGTCACCTTCCACTCGCCATCCCTGCATCTTCTTCGACTCCATGTTCCAACCGATGTTCCAGTTGCGGTTGTTACGGTGTTCGTAGTTCATGGAGTTTATTGCATAAGCCTTTCCGTCGCGATATGTCATGCTCGACGGCAGCACATGCTCCTCAAATCCTCGGTTCTGAACCAATTCAGCATAGAGTCCGCCATCGCCTGCATGGTTTATCTCTTCAAAGAATATACCATACAAGTCGGGTGATACCACTGCGCCGCGCTGGCTGAGGTCAATACGTATGGGTTCGTTTTGTGCCATGGCGCTGATGACACCCAGAGATAAGATTGATGAAATAAAAAGTCTGTTCATAGTTATGTGTTATACTTTATGTAAAGGATTATAAACTATTGTAAAAGGGATTAAAAACTATTTTTTCAGTGTAGGCCATCCGTCGGCGGTCCATACAATAGGTCTTTGTATAAGCGTTGAGCCGCCATTCAGTGCCACGCTGTATCCGTGACAGATAAATATGTCTTCGCCATCAAAATGATAAGCAGCACTATGTCCGGCAGCCTCAAACTCCTTCTTGTCGCCTTCGATGAAGAGCTCACCACCACCGTTAGCCATATCCTTTCCCTCACGGTCATAGTAAGGTCCGTCAACAGTTTTGCTGCGTCCCACAGCAACTCTATAGTTGCTCTGTGCTCCACGACAGCAGTAATCCCACGACACAAACAAATAATAGTAGTCGCCATGATGGAATATAAACGGAGCCTCTATGGCATTAGTTCCAGCAAATCTCGATGTCGGGTTTGGTTCTGTCGGTTTGTAACTTGGGTCGTATCGACGAGCAATAGTGCGAGGTTTCTCTCCTTTTGCGATGTGCATGGTGTTGTCGAGACGCACCATTTGGATGCCGTCCCAAAACGAGCCCCATACAAGCCAAGGGGTGTCAGTAGCTTCGTCAATGATGAAATTAGGGTCGATAGCATTCCAGTTATCGCGTTTTTCGCGCGATGTCACAATACATCCCTCGTCTTTCCAGTCGGGCGAAGCTAACGAGCTGTTGCTGACGAGTCCGATAGCAGAGCCGTTGCGTCCAAAGGTTGAGCAGCTGTATGCCATCCACCACCGTCCGTGCCATTTTATGACATCGGGTGCCCATACGTGATTTCCGAATCCGGGTACGGAATCGCGTGTCCACTCTGGGATATTACGTATGACCGGGGTGTTGGATACAGTCCAGGTCTTACGGTCTTTGGATGTCATCTGCTGAACGCCCATGCCTGTTGCATAGAGATAATAAACTCCATCGTCGTATGCCATTACAGGGTCATGAACCATAGGAGATTCAGTGGTAAAAGGTCTGCGCTGGCCTTGCTGACGTGGTCCTTGCGCAAATGCAGAGCAACTGATGAATGTTGTCACGAGTACGATTGTTGCTGTTTTCATAATATTATTGATTTAGTTATTATTGCCTGATGTCATATATAAATAATGTGACGAATACTACCAGATGCTGCGACTCATCTGCATGAGTTCGCGGTCGTGGTGCTGACGTGCCTCGCATTTGTTGTCGAGTATCATCGTCACTCCCGTGTCTTCGGTATATGGTTCCCACTTCGGCAGCCCCTTCGTGTTTGGATTGCCGGTCTTGATGAATGCAAGCCAGATGCTGCTGATGAGCTTTTCAAACTTGTATGCAGCAGGCGAGGCACCTGTCATCTCGCGCTGGAGGCTCACGTTGTGAAGCATGAACGGCAGTTCCATTCCGTGCGATGCACCCAGTGCGTTGCTCTCGGGTTTCCAGGTGAAGAGGTAGAGGTAGGCTGGAGCACCACCCTGCGCTGCTTTGGCTGCTGCCTGGCGCACTGCACCTGCCCTGAAACCGGTATCCACGTATGTGAGTTCCTTTGGTTCAGCCTTGGGATATGCTTTGTGGAATGCATCGATAAACTTCCGCCCCTGCTCATTGCCCATGCGGCGGAGCACACTGGCT
>CAMHPM010000080.1 GCA_946187025.1 uncultured Prevotellaceae bacterium | reverse complement strand
GCCGACATTTTCTTCAGGGCCGAAGCCTCGGCCGGTCCCACTCCGTGAGCCAGTGCGTAGTGGTCGGCTTGCCGCTCGTTGTGTCGTGAGCGCATGTTGGTAACGATGCCAAGCAGGATGTTGAGCGGTGTGTAGAGCAACGAGAATATCACGACATTGACATGGAACGTCGGCATCTGGCTGCCGGCTGCCGCGGCCAGTTCGTGGCTGTCGAGACACAGGCCGAGCAGTATGAACGTGACAAGCGACGTAACCAGTCCCTCCACCATCGACACCACGATGTGGTGGTGTTTGTAGTGGCCTATCTCGTGGGCAAGCACTCCTACGATTTCGTCGGTGGTGAGTTGTTCGATCAGTGTGTCGTACAGTACCACTCGTTTCTGGCGACCGAAGCCTGTGAAGTAGGCGTTGGAGTGTGTGCTGCGCTTCGAGCCGTCGATTACATAAATGTTTTTCAGGCGGAAATCCACGCTTTGTGCAAACCGTTCTATTGCATCGCGCAGTTCGCCCTCGGGCAGTGGTGTCTGCTTGTTGAATATAGGTACCAGCAACACCGAATAGAAGTATTGCAGCACGGTCGAAATCAATGCCGTCACGCCCCATGCAATGAGCCAGAACCATTGTGGCGAGAAGCCATAAATCCACACCACGAGGGCCAGCAATCCGCCTCCGAGCAGGATGGTGAGCCCGAGGCTTTTCAGTGTGTCGGCAATATACAGGCGCACGGTGGTCTTGTTGAATCCATAGCGTTCTTCAATCACAAATGTGTCGTATATATCGATTGGCAACGAAATCAGCCAGCTTGCAGTTCCGAGCACGGCAAAGAAGGCCAGGGCCTGCAGCACGGGGCTGTCGGTCAGCGAGCGCACCAGCGAGTCGAGCCACCCCAGCCCGCCCAGCGCAAACACCAGCAGGGTGAAGAGTGTGGCAACCAATGTTGAGACAAGCCCCACACGGCGGTTGGCACGGAAATACGACTGCTGACGGGCGTATGCCTCGTCGTCATACAAGCCTCGGAGCACAGCAGGCACCTCACGCTTCGAGGCGTTGATGTTGAGCCGGCTCAGTGTGAGCTCGTATATCATCTCGAGCACCACTATCGATATTATCAACCAATATAACATACGAACGACTATTAATGGATAGAGAATAGCTGATGGAAACATATCTGTGTCCTTTGTCTCCTCCGCATCCTCTGTGCCGACTTCGGCCGTCAATCTTCCAGTCCGACAGTCGAAAACAGCACTTATTGCATAAATTGCTGCAAAGATACGGCATTTTTTTGAAAAAAAGCTTTGTCATTACAAAAAAACTAACTACCTTTGCACCCGCTTACGGAAATAAGGCCGGGCCAAACACCTGGAAACAGCAACAAATCCGCAAGCTCAAATAAGGTCAGACTCGCTAGCTCAGTCGGTAGAGCATCACACTTTTAATGTGGGGGTCTTGGGTTCGAGCCCCAAGCGGGTCACACAAAGAAGAGGGTAAAAACCCTCTTTTTTGTATTCCGCCATCCACATGCAGCCATGGCCCCACGCCGGCACGTTTCTGCGAGTGCGCAGTCTCGGCACCGCGAGTGCGCACTCGCAAAACTCCACTCCACGCCACCGCATTTTGATACATGCCACTTGGCAACCAGGCTCACAGGAAGCGACATTAATAAATAAATATGAATTATTCTCCGAAACATGCGTCGTGATTCGCAAAAAAGTCGTATCTTTGCGCACAAAACAAAAGATTGAGCATCGATGAAATCTTACGACGAATCAGACAAAAGCCTCACCCGACTGATTGAACAAGCCATCCGCCAAGGCTGGAACGCCCCGGCCCTAACCGACTATCAGGGTCAGTCGCTGACTTTTGCCGATATAGCCAGGCAGATAGAATTGTTCCATCTCACATTCGACGGCCTTGGCATCAAGCCCGGCGACAACATAGCCATCTGCGGACGCAACTGCGCCAACTGGGCCGTGGCATTCATGGCCACAGTGACCTATGGCGCCGTGGTGGTGCCAATTCTGCACGAATTCAAGCCCGAACAGATAAGAAACATCCTGGAACACTCTGAATCAAAGCTGTTTTTCGTGAGCGACAACATCTGGAAGGAAATGACCGAAACCGATGCCGACCTGTCGCAATCGATGCCCCACACACGCGGCGCAATCAACATTGCCGACTTCAGCGTGGTGTGGTGGAACACAACATCAGCCTCTGGGATGCCACACATGCAGGCAGCCGACAGCTTCACGGCCAAGGCACAGATACAATTTGAGCAAAACCATCACGACACATTCTGTCCTGCCGACGTAAACTACATCCACACTGCGGCCGACAGCCTTGCAATCATCAACTACACATCGGGCTCCACCGGAAAGTCGAAAGGAGTGATGCTCTCGCAGAAAAACCTGTGGAACAACGTGCAATTCGGAATCGACGAACTTAACGACAAGATAGCACACGAAGGCACCGTGGTCAGCATACTGCCTATGGCCCACATGTATGGATTGGCATTCGAAATCCTGAGCGAATTCTGCATGGGTATGCACATCTATTTCCTCACCAAACTATCGCCTACACTCATCTTCAAGGCATTTGCCGAAGTAAGGCCTACCCTCATCGTGAGCGTACCGCTCATAATCGAGAAGGTAATCCGCCGCACCGTGATGCCACGAATGCAAGACATACGAATCCGCACACTGCTCACCCTGCCAATCATCGGACAGACAGTGAAACGCAGCATCTGCAAAAAACTCACCGACGCATTCGGCGGACGATTCTACGAAGTGATAATAGGCGGAGCAGCACTATCCGACGATGTGTCGGCAATACTCCACGACATTAAGTTCCGCTACACCGTAGGCTACGGAACCACCGAGTGTGCCCCACTCATCACATACCAAGACTATGCAACCTACATACCAGGCTCGTGCGGCAAAGCAATTCCACGAATGGAAGTGCGCATCGACAGCCCTGCACCAGCCGAGACCGTAGGCGAAATACTCGTCAGGGGCGACGGAGTGATGCTGGGATACTACAAAAACGAAGAAGCAACACGCGAAGCACTCGATGCCGACGGATGGTACCACACCGGCGACCTCGGAGTGATGAAGGCCGACGGAACCATATTCATCCGCGGACGATCGAAAAACATGCTGCTCGGACCCAACGGACAAAACATCTACCCGGAAGAAATTGAAGACAAACTCAACGCACAGATTCTCGTAGCCGAGAGTGTCGTCATACAAACAGGCGGACGACTCTACGCTCTCATCTATCCCGACCCCGACGAGGTGGCTGCAGCTGCCATACCCGTCAAGGAACTCAGCCTCGCACTCGACAAAGTGCGCCGCGAGGTGAACCAAGACCTTCCGGCATACGAACAGATTGCCGGCATCAAAATCATGCAGCAAGAGTTTGAGAAAACACCAAAAAAGAGCATCAAACGCTACCTATACTTCAACGAAGAAGTAGGATAAATAACGCATCTATTTCTGCAAAATTCACACCTGCAGAATAAAAAAACATCTCACTATATATAGAAGAAATCGGTCATTAGCTCATAGCAAGCTAATGACCGATTCATGTTTATTCAACTTTTGCAACGAATCAGAAGTCGAGTCGGTAGAAAATGTTAGGAAGTGAGATACCGCTCTTGTCGGTACGCACGTCGTTAGTGCCGAGGTCAAATCGCTGGCAAAGTGGAGCCTTGGCGCCGAAGATGTTCAGTCCTTCGAAGGCGATGGTGTGGCTCACTTTCTTTTTGTTGATCTTGTAGCTCACTGTAAGGTCAACCACGCTCGTCGGGTCGAATCGCTGTGAAAATGCTTCGTTGTCCTTGTAGATTGGATTGTCGTCGATAATGCCTGCAGCGACATTGGCACGCATCTGGGCAACGTCGATAGGCGTGTAGCGCAGACCGCCCTGGATGGAGTACTTAGCACTGACGTTGAGCACGTTATTACCTATCATCCATTCTTTTCCACCCAAAACCTTAAACATAAAGCCACGGTCGTAGAGCTGGTTGCGCCACACCTTGTCCTCACCACGATACTGCGATTTGTAGATCGAGAAGTTGGTCTGTCCGAAGAAACCTTGGCTCATGTAGTGCTCCAGCGTAATGTCACCGCCATAGTTGCGGGTGTTGCCCTTGCCAACGAGCGGCTCGTCGGTGTAGGCGAACAAGCGGTTGGTGACACAGTAAGTGCTGCCGGCAGTGCCCACAGGGGTGTCGAAGCCATACTCGTAGAAGGCATTCACGCGCATGATGAGGTTGTCGTTGAACTTATGTATATAGGTGGCATGCAGGTGATGTGCCTTGGACAAGTCAAGGTCCTTGTTTACCAGACGTCCCATATCGTCGCGATAGAAGTAGGCATCGAGTTTCTCTGCCATCGAGTGCAGACCATAGCCCATTGAGATGCTGTTCTTTTCGTTCGGGTCCCATTTCATGCTGATACGTGGCTCGGCAGAGAAATCCTTGGAAAGTAGGAAATAGTTGGCAGCTACACCCAGCGACATACTGAACTTGTCGCTCAACGTGAAGAGGTTCTGCCAGAAGGCACTGGCCAGGCCGGTATCGTCTTTCATGTCGGTATAGGTCCGCATGGTCGATAGAGGAGCATAGAGATGGTCAACACTTTGGTAGTGGAGGTCGAAGAAGCGGTGGGAGTATTCGGCACCAAACTGTGTGAGCCACTTGGCCGACACCTGCTTCGACAGTTCGGTGTTGAAGAGTATTCGGTCTTCATTCTGTTTCTGCTTACTGAAGAGATACTGCTTCTCTGGTTCCTCATAGGCCAGCGGAGTCCTGAGTACACCATTGGCATCGCGGTCGAGACCATAGTAGAGATTGTCAACGCCGATGTGCTGCATGTTGTAGGCAGCCGTTGTGCGCCACGTCCACTTGTTGTTCAGATACAGTTTGTGTGAAACGCCCGCCAGAATCTGGGTCATATCACCGTCGAAGTTAGATGCATCGTAGGCCGAATGCAAATCCTTAAGGTCAATACGATCGGTATTAGTCTTGTCGAAGAGTGCCAGACCGAACAGAGAGAAGGTTCCTGCATTTTTGGTAGGTAGATTGAGCTTCCACGAGAAGTCCTGGAAGACGAGGTGGTCGCCCTCGGTATCGAGCAGTCCGAGCTGGTCGGCCAGCGAAGTAAATCCATAACGATAGTTCACGATGTAGCTGCTGTTGCTATTCTTGGCGAGCGGGCCTTCCAGTGTCAGTTCCTCAAACACCGAACCCACTTGCAGGATATTCTCGTGCTTTGAGTTGTTACCCGGTCGCATCTTCACGTCGAACACACCGCTAAGGGCATTAGAGTAGTTGGCATTAAAGGTGGAGGTAAAGAAGTCAGAGTTGCCGATGACATTGGAGTTCAGTCCACTCACCACTCCGAAGCCTGCATTCCACATGTCGTTGTAGTGGTTAGGTGTAAAGACCTCCACACCCTCTATACGATACTGCATACGTTCAGGTGCGTTACCGTGTACGGACAGGCCGCTACCATCAGTCTCGCCCGATACACCGGCAAAGGCCATCACCAGACGAGCCGGGTCGTTAGCACCACCGGCATAACGGCTGGCCTCTTCCATCGAGAGCATCACACCGCCGGTGAGCACGGCTGGATTGACTGTAGCTTCCTTATTCACACGCGGACGTATCACCACGGCCTGCAGTTCGGAACTGTTTTCGCGCAGAAGAATATCGAGCACCACTTCCTTTGCTCCGGAAATGAGAATTTCCTTCATTACACATGGTTCGTAGCCAAGGTATTGGGCTTCTATGGTAAAACGTCCGCCTTGACTCAAAGCAATACTATAGTTGCCGTCCAAATCGGTTGCATCACCCACATTTTCTAACTCTATAATTCTTACTGTTGCACCAATAAGCGGTTCGCCTGTTATGGCATCTTTCACAGTTCCACGCAGGGTTTCAGCCCGTGTGTTTATAGTGCCGCAGATGATAAGGATGGCGGCCAACATCCAGGTTGTCTTCTGTTTCATTTTTATTATTGTATAATTTTATTAAAATCAACTGCAAAGTTTGTAAGTAAAGCAAAGTCATTACAGCCACATATTTATTTAGGGCAGGATAGTCTGCTCTGCCATTCATATAAAATCCCTCACCTACTTGCTGATGGCAACCTTCTTCCCGTCAATCACATAGATACCCCTCGACAATCCATCGGCAGCCTGCTGTTTCACACCGTCAATCGAATAGACACCTTTGCCATTCTTACCCATCTTCACATCGTCGATGCCTGTCGAGCCATTATACTTCAGGTGCATACAATCAACATCAGGCATCCATGCAGCGCTGTTGAACAAGCGGATTTCGTTACGTCCCGGCTGGAGTTCGATGTCGAGGCTAACAGACTGGATATTGTTCCATCCTGCAGTTCTGGCAGCAATGCGCTTCACCGTCTTGCCGTTGACCTGAACCGTTATCGTACGGCTCTCGCCCGTCACGTAATCAAGTGTCATCGTATAGTTACCGCCATTGAACGAATAGACATTGCGCCAACGCAAGTCGTTGGTCTGCGAGTTGCCAAGCCAACCCACCTTGGCACCACCCGAGGAGGCATCATCCTCCTGGAAAACGGCCGAAGGAAGTGTCTGGTTGTTCACCAGTTCCTGATATGCAGTGAGGAATGCGGTCTCGGCCTCATAGAGTGTACGCTCATAGCGCTTTTCTGCTTCCAGACGGTAAATGCGAGTGCCATGACTTGGTACACGCACCTTGAGCGTATCGGTCACGGCGGCCTGATCGCGTCTCAGGAACAAATCGCGCACATTCACCGTTCCACCAAGGTCGAGGTCGCTGAGGGCAATCTCCATGTCGGCTGCCACATCGCTTAAGTTGACCAATGCAACGGCACGCACATTTCCATGTTCTATCTCAAGATCCTTCACCAGGACATAGCGCTCGCCTTCACGCTTGACCACATACGCCTGCTGGAAGAGTGTATCTTGGTTGAGGGCAATAAGTTCCTTGTTGCACA
>CAMHPM010000079.1 GCA_946187025.1 uncultured Prevotellaceae bacterium | reverse complement strand
TAACAAAATAGATTGTGATAAATGAAGAGGAAACAAAGAGACGCATCCGTGCGGGGATGCGTCTCTTTGTTTTCCGGTTGTTTTGTCGTCGGCAACAAGAAATGTCAGATTCCGCGGCCGTGGCAGTTTTTGAATTTCTTTCCGCTGCCGCACGGACATGGGTCGTTGCGTCCGATTTTCGGTCCGTCGTTGCGGATGGGTGCGATTGGCTGACGAGCGCGTGTGTCGCCCTGTGCGGCCTGCTGCATGGCTCGCTGGGTGTCGGACGGCTGGCTGAGGTCTTGCTTCGACTCGGTGTATTGCGGGCGGCGCGGGGCGGCTGACGTGGCGGGCGCCTGATGCACTTCGTCGGCCGACGGGACGGGCAGGGTGCAGCGCATGAGGACGGAGATGGTGCCGTCGTTGATTTCGTCAATCATGTTGTCGAAGAGGGTGACGCTCTCGAGCTTGAAGATGAGCAACGGGTCTTTCTGCTCGTAGCTGGCGTTCTGGACGGAGTGTTTGAGCTCGTCTAGCTGACGCAGGTTTTCCTGCCAGGCTTCGTCGATGGTGTGGAGCAGGATGAGTTTCTCGAATGTGGTGAAGATGTTGCGGGCTTGCTGGTCGTAGGCTTCTTTGAGCGGTACGCTTATGTTGTAGCCGCGGCGGCCGTCGGTGAGTGGTATGAGTATGTTTTCATACATGTGGCCTTTTTCCTCGTAAACGGTCTTGATGACGGGCCATGCCTGCGTGGCAATGCGCTCGCTGCGGGCCTTGAAGTTGGCGAGCACGGCGTCGTAGGTGGTGTCAATGATGTGCTCGCGGCTGTCTTCAAACTGTTCGGCGGTGAATGGCACTTCCATGGCGAAGAGGCGGAGGAACTGTTCTTTGCAGCCGTCGTAGTCGTTGGTCATGATGACTTTGTTAACGCGGTCGAAGATGATGTTGCTTATGTCCATGCCGATGCGTTCGCCCATGAGTGCGTGGCGACGACGCTCGTAGATGACTTTGCGCTGCTTGTTCATCACGTCGTCGTATTCGAGCAGGCGCTTGCGGATTCCGAAGTTGTTTTCTTCGACTTTCTTCTGGGCGCGTTCGATGGATTTGTTGATCATGGAGTGTTCGATCATCTCGCCGTCTTCGAATCCCATGCGGTCCATGATCTTGGATATGCGGTCGGATGCGAAGAGTCGCATGAGCTTGTCTTCGAGGCTGACATAGAAGACTGATGAGCCGGGGTCGCCCTGGCGTCCGGCTCGTCCGCGCAGCTGGCGGTCAACGCGTCGCGACTCGTGGCGCTCGGTGCCGATGATGGCGAGTCCGCCTGCTGCCCGCACTTCGGGCGAGAGCTTGATGTCGGTACCACGGCCTGCCATGTTGGTGGCTATGGTGACCCGGCCGGTCTGGCCGGCGTCTTTCACGATGTCGGCTTCGCGGGCATGGAGTTTGGCGTTGAGCACATTGTGTGGTATCTTGCGCATGGTGAGCATCTTGCTGAGCATCTCGCTGATCTCGACGCTGGTGGTGCCGACGAGTACTGGGCGGCCGGCTTGGATGAGTCGTTCGATTTCTTCGATCACGGCTTTGTATTTCTCTCGGTTGGTCTTATAGACGCGGTCGTTCTGGTCGTCGCGAATGACAGGCACATTGGTTGGTATTTCAACTACATCGAGCTTGTATATGTCCCAGAATTCGCCTGCCTCGGTGATGGCTGTACCGGTCATACCGGCGAGCTTATGGTACATACGGAAGTAGTTTTGCAGGGTGATGGTGGCGTAGGTCTGTGTTGCTGCTTCCACTTTTACTCGTTCCTTGGCTTCGACGGCTTGGTGGAGTCCGTCGCTCCAACGACGGCCTTCCATGATACGTCCGGTCTGTTCATCTACAATCTTTACTTCACCGTCGATTACAACATAGTCGTCGTCGATTTCGAACATGGTATATGCCTTGAGCAGCTGTTGCATGGTGTGTACGCGTTCTGACTTGACTGCATAGTCTTGCATGAGCTCGTCTTTCTTTTCAAGGCGCTGTTCATCGGTGAGTCCTGTCTCGCCTTCGAGCTCGGAGAGTTGCGAAGTGATGTCGGGCAGCACGAAGAAGGAGTCGTCCTTCACTATGTCGGCAATGAGTTGGTTTCCCTTATCGGTCATCTCGACCGACTTCTGCTTCTCGTCGCACACGAAGAACAGCGGGTCGGTGGCTTCTGGCATACGACGGTTGTTGTTCTCCATGTATATCTCTTCGGTCTTGAGGAGGCCGGTCTTGATGCCTGGCTCGGAGAGGTATTTAATGAGTGCCTTATTCTTTGGCAGTGCTTTGTAGGCGCGGAAAAGTGACAGGAATCCGGCTTCGATGTCTTTCTGGTCGTCGGAGTCGATGAGTTTCTTTGCTTCGGCAAGGTATTGTGTGGCTTGTTTGCGCTGTGCCTCTACCAGTTTCTCGATATACGGACAGAATTGTTCAAACATCTGGTCGTCGCCCTTTGGAATAGGACCAGAGATGATGAGTGGTGTACGGGCATCGTCGATAAGCACAGAATCGACCTCATCGACAATGGCATAGTTGTGTTTGCGCTGTACGAGGTCTTCGGGACGCATGGCCATGTTGTCGCGCAGGTAGTCGAATCCGAACTCGTTGTTGGTACCGTAGGTCACATCGGCCTGATATGCACGGCGGCGTGCGGCAGAGTTGGGTTGATGTTTGTCGATACAATCGACATTGAGCTGGTGGAAGAGAAAGACTGGTGAGTTCCACTCTGAGTCTCGCTTGGCGAGGTAGTCGTTGACGGTCACTACGTGTACGCCGTTGCCTGTCAGTGCGTTGAGGAATACTGGCAGAATGGATGTGAGGGTTTTTCCTTCACCAGTCATCATCTCGGCAATCTTGCCTTGATGCAGCACGACTCCACCGAAGAGCTGGCAGTCGTATGGTATCCAGATGTTGGGTGCGCCGTCGAACACTTCGTGGATGAGCACCTTGCCATCTACGATTTCGACCACTCCCGGATAGCGCTGCACGGCTTCGAGGTCGAAGTCGGTTGGTGTGAGTGCCAGGTCTTCGATGGTCTTGGCTTCACGGAAGCGGCGGCATGTGTCTTTGACTATAGCATAGACTGTAGGCATGATTTCGTCGAGTTTGCGGTCGAACACCTCGACTATCTGCTCTTCGAGTTTGTCTATCTTTTCGAACAGAGGTGCACGGTCTTGTATTTCTGTGTTTTCAATCTGTGCTTTTATCTCGTCTATCTTGCGACGCAAATCTGTGGCCGACTCTTGTATCTCGCGGCGCAGTTGTTGTGTCTTTCCGCGCAGCTCATCGTTCGACAACTCGCGCATCTGAGGATAAATCTTGTTGATTTCCTCTACAAGTGGACGTATTGCCCTGATATCTCTTTGTGCTTTGTTGCCAAAGAGCTTGGTCATAAATTCGTTAAAACCCATGTTATTATTTACGATTTGACAATTTACTATTTACTATTTACGATTTATTTCTATTTGTTCATTTACTATTTGTTAATTTCCATCCGAGTGGTTAGATGACGATATCTACCCCGAGGCAACATCCGTCCTTTATCTCCTTCTATCTCCCTTTATCTTCCCTTTTATGGAAGTTACTATTGGAGTGCAAAGTTAGGTATTTTTGTTTATTTAACAAAATATTTACAAGAACTCTTACCAACAAAGTAGATACCAACGGCCAAATTGCGGGGTCGAGGTGTTGTCGAACTGCAAAAATGGCAATGAAGAACAATATGAATTCTGCCAATATTGCATAGGAGAGGATGCGGACCTTCCGGCGAATGACGAATGGAATCCAGATGAAGGGTAATGGATTGAAGATGATCACCAGCACGTTTGTACTGACACCTGCATGTTGGGAGAAGTAATAGAGAAAACTCACAAGAATGCCGGCAAGACCCGTAAGCACACAAAACGTCACGTCTATCCACTTGAACGTCAGATGACGGCGTATTTCAAAGATGCTCAGCACGAGCGTGATGATGAATAGCAGGAGGAAACACATGAGGGGTGAATCGATGTAATCGTGACTGTCAGCTGCAGCAGGTTTCAATACATCGTGAGTTGTGCTTATCAGCGGAATCTCGTTTAAGATTGTATCGCCCGCATCTGTAAGAGCCTCTTTCACTATCACTGCCCCGCTGGCATAATCTTTGAATTTATGTGGCAGGAACATGGTTTGGCGCATCGCCAGCGGACGGTCTATCTCGTATCCCAATACAAAGTTCTGGCCAAATTCGACCCAGCGGTCAGCACGTGCAAAGGGGTGTAGCATACGTCGCGCCGACAGAGCCGTCATGTCGGTGCCGGCTTCTAGTCGAGACTTATATACGACATGTCCGTTCACGGCTCGTTCGATAGCATCGCGAGCACGGGTCGTACAATTGTCGTAAAGCCAATTATAGCGATATGTACGGTTCTGGGGCTGTATGTTTGTCCACAGAATCTCATACAAATGCCAACACTCATCCTGCGTGAAGTTCAAGCTTTGCTCAACGATGCCGATTCCCCGCTCCCGATACCGGCCGAAAAAGAAATCGGCGGGCTCGGCTCCAAGGATGTAGTCGGTCTCTCCCTTTACAAACTTGTAAATGAAGTTGTCTTCATCGAAGTTGAACATACCGTAGTTGAATACAAGATCTTTTCGGGTGGTGATGTTGTGAACCCTTATTGCCGAATGTCCGTACATGGTATATGCAATATCGCCGGGCGAGCACGTGAGCAGCGACACACACAACGAGTCGCGTTGCTTGCCTGCTACGTTGCCTGCTTCAACGGCATTAGCACATGCCATTATAACTATCAGAATGGAGATAAGTCGTTTCATTTCAGCGATTCCAATGCTTTGAGTTCATCGCCTTTGTTCAGACGAAAATATATTTCCTTAAGGCTGTCGAGCCACATCGAAGTGTCCTCCGGATTGTATTTACGTGCCAATTCGAAGTTCTCTCTTGCCTTGTCGAACAACTTGTCTTGTTCTTGTTTGGCCTTTGTATATGCGGCCGTGCCTACCGAGAAATGATTCTCTTCGTATGCCCTGCGGCCCTGATTGATGTAAATACCGCCCAGGCTGGCATACGACTGAGCATCGTTTTCCTGTATCTTTATTGCTTGCTTATAACTTTCGATTGCAGCATCGATGGAGTCGAGCCCTTGTTCGCACTTACCCTTCACATACCAAAGCAGGCGGTTCTGTGGCATCACTTTGAGTTGCTCGGTCACGATTGAGTATGCTTCAGTGTAATCGTGTCGTCCTGTATAGTAGTCGAGCAGGGTGATATAAAAATACTCCTGCATCGGGTCGCTTTTCCATCCTTTGTCAAGATAAGACAATGCACCGATTGTGTCGGAAAGCGTCATCAGAGTGCGGCTTCCAATCTGGCAGAGTGTAGTATAGTCGGTGTCGTATGACATACATTGTGGCAGATACTTCATCACATTTTTGAACTGCGATGCGTTGTATGCTGAATAAACAGCCATGCGCATTATTTCGAGGCTGTCGGCATCGGGCTCAAAGTGTTTCAGCCCGACAAGTGCCGGGTGATGTTGAGTCTGAAGATATATGTCGAAGAAGCGGAACGAATCATCATATTTCTTTTTCATGTAAAAGAACTTTCCTCCGCTCTTGATATTGTTACGATACGACATCAGTTGTGAAGACACACCGGTTGTGTGGTGGGGTCTGACCCTACCCTTCTCGTCGGGCAAATGGTCGAGGCTGTCGGTCGATATCGCAAATTGATACACCTTATATATATAAGAGAAGTACTTGGCCGTATCAGGCTTGTTGGCAAGAAAGATTTT
Source organism: uncultured Prevotellaceae bacterium (assembly GCA_946187025.1). Classification (GTDB taxonomy): domain Bacteria; phylum Bacteroidota; class Bacteroidia; order Bacteroidales; family Bacteroidaceae; genus Colivivens. Next base: position 1,241 of record CAMHPM010000079.1, on the reverse strand, counting down.
CCTGTTTTCAGCCGCAGCCAATCCGTGTTGCACTCCCATCATCAGATAATTCAGTTCGGTATCAAACCGTGCTGCCGAATCGGCCTTCATGGCTTTGCTTATCTGGTCGTCGGCCTGTGCATATTTTTCGGCCTTGATGTTGGCACGCACTTCTTTCAGTGTCTTCTTTGGATTATACGACGCCACCTGTGCCCTGGCAGCAAAAGCTGTCAGCAGCAATACTATTGTTATATAGATTTTTGTTCTCATGTGTGCGCTTTGTTCATTTCTCCGTAACTATACAAAATCAGAATTTCATACGGACCATACCTCTTATTCCCCAGCTATGGGTTCCGGGGTCGTCAAGATATGTAAGACGTCTGACATACTCAATATGTACAAGTTTGAAGATGTTATGTATTCCAATCCTAAGTTCAATATATGGAGTCCGCTTATCCATTACAACGGTATTACATTCGTAGCTACCGTCAGGACGGAAGTGTCCCGGGAAGTAGAACAGGTTTTCTGGGTCGCTTGCCTTTGCCGGGTTGTTCTTGTCGGTCAGTGTTCCCCACAACAGGTTTACACCAATCATTTCCCTCCATTTCAGTCTATTAAACAATGGTATTCGGTTAAACAGTTTTCCGTTCATGTCCCATTGATACATCACCGAAACATATCGGTCGTTAAGGAATTCGAGGTTGCTGATGAGCGAGAACGTGTTATCCCCAAGTATGTACGACTGGTTGGCAGCAGGAAGTATGAGCAAAGGAAATGGTACTTTATTCCATTGCACTCCACCTTTGATGTTGAAATCCATCTTCCCCCAGCTGCTCGGTATCCAGAATCGTTTGTATATCTCTGCCTCTGTCACGTTGTAATCATATTCACCACCAAGTAGGTTGTTAAATCCCCTTGTATGGCTTATGGTCAGTATGGGCGCCTCGCGATTTATCTTACGCCGTCTTTGCTTGGTATTGATATATGAAGCACCAGGTTCCCACGTTATCGAGGCTTTCAGCTCGCTGGTTGTCATACTCCGTTTCCACTTTGAAGGGTCGTTGGTTGGTGTCGGATCGCTTCCTAACGGCTGGTAGAACATTGCATCAACCGGCTTGTTCTTTGTATGAGTTGCTGTCAGATTGAACTTCAATCCGTTTTCGTATTCACGATCATATTGCACTTTCACTTCCTTGGTGTGATTGTACTGGTCAACATGGCTTGCCTTTATCGACAAAAACATGTTGTCTTTGTCGGTAGGG
>CAMHPM010000078.1 GCA_946187025.1 uncultured Prevotellaceae bacterium | reverse complement strand
CAGTGTGACCATTTGTTGAGCCGACGGAACACTTCGATGGTGATGCGTGGCAGGACGATGGTAAACATCAGCACCACAGTGAGTATGAAGGCTTTATAATCCCATGGCCACAGACGTAGGTAGCTGTAATAGAAAAGCCACAAGAATGCCCACATCGGAGCATAGAACGGCGAGAATATAGCCGAATATATGTGTGCAAACTTTATTATGTACTTCGATTCCATTATCTTCGTTGTGCTGCTGCAATTCTGTATTGTGCTGCTGCAATTCCCATTTCGTTGCGGTATTTTGCAACTGTCCTTCGGCTGATGTTATGGCCGCGTTTGCGTAGCTCTTCTTCGATTGCCTGGTCGGAATACGGTTTTGTCTTGTCTTCCGCGTCGATGATTTCGCGCAGGGCTTGTTTCACCTCCTGGTGGCTCAGTGTTTCGCCATCTGCATTGGTGCGCGAACGGAGGAAGAAGATATCGAGTGGATATAGCCTGCCATCGACAAGGGCATATTTGTCTTTACGCACTCTCGATACGGTCGATATGTCGATGTGTGCCAGTTCTGCGACGTCGGCCAGCCGCATGGTGTGCAGTTGGCTGTCATCGCCTGTAAGTATGAAATCACGTTGCAGTCTGACGATGGCTCGCATGGTTTGCATGAGGGTGCGTTGACGTTGCTTCACCGACTCGATGAACATTCTGGCGCCTTCTACTTTCATGCGGGTATATTCGAATGCTTCCATTTGCCCGCGGTTGAGTTTCGTGCCTGCTTTCTGATATTGTTTCAGTTGCTCCGAATAGTCGCGCGATACACGTAGTTCCGGCACTTCCCCATGATTGAGTTCGATGTTTATGTTGCCGTCGGGCGAGGTCTCGATGATGAAGTCGGGAATGATGGCTTGATATCCTGTATCGGCTGATTCGCTCAATGCAAGCCCCGGACGTGGATTCAGTCGGGAAATGGCTTCGAAGGCTTTGGCCACTTGGTCTTCTCCGGCACCTGTCGAGGATGCGACTGATGCCGTGTCTTGTTGTTTGAAACTATCGAAGTGATTGCTTATGATGTCCTGTTCGAGCTGCAATATGTCACGTCGAGTCGGGGTGAGGTGTTCCGAGTCTGCCAGTTGCCTCCTTATCTGTATCAGCAGACATTCTTGCAGGTTGCGTGCTCCGATGCCGGCCGGTTCGAACTTCTGCAGTGTCTGTATAGCTGCTTCTATTTCGCTTCTGGAGGCATCGGTGTTGAACTTAAACAGCAGGTCGTCGGATATGCCGTCGATACTGCGGTCGATGAAGCCGTTTTCATTGAGCGAGCCTATCAGAACCTCTATGATGTCGCGTTCGGTGGGGCTTATGTCGAAGTCGTTTATCTGGCTGTGAAGATAGTCGAGAAACGATCGTGTGTCGCCTACCGGACGTTCTTCTTCCGTGCCGCGTGTGGTGCTTGAAGTATATACAGGTATGTCTTCTTCGTCGTAGAGTGTAGCTTGTCCGTCGCCTTCGCCTTGTTCGTCGGTCAGGGTGTTATTGCCGTCATCATATATGTCGGCCTCGTCGTCTTGTCCCGTCTCGTCGTGGTCGCGGCCTTCCTCCAGTGCAATGTTGTCGAGCAACTCAGTCTTCACACGGTCTTCGAGCTCCACGATAGGAAGTTCGATGAGCCGTGCGTTGAGCAATTGCTGTGGTGTTAGTTTCTGCAGCTGCCGCTCGGTGAGTTGCTGTATTTGTACCTGGCCGTTTGTCATCGGCGCCTGTTGTTAAGTATCATGATGTAATACACAAGTGTTGCGAGCGAGCTCAGTGCGGCCACGATGTAGGTGTAGGCAGCAGCTTTCAGTGCGCTCACAGCATTGTCATGGGTCGCTGCGTCGGTCAGTCCTCGCGAGTCGAGCCATTGTACGGCGCGGCGGCTAGCATCAATTTCAACAGGCAATGTAATGAACGAGAACAGGGTGGTGAGTGCAAACAATGCCACTCCGATTGTCAGTACGGTTGTGCTTCCCGAGTAGCTCAATATCAACATGCCTCCAAGCAACACCCATGTCATCCATTTCGATGCGAAACTGACCACTGGTACCAGTTTTGAGCGCAAGGTCAGCGGACCGTATGCCACCGCATGTTGCACTGCATGGCCGCACTCGTGGGCTGCCACTGCTGCTGCCATTATGCTGTTGCTGGCATACACACCTTCGCTCAGGTTCAGGGTCTTATCCACAGGGTTGTAGTGGTCGGTGAGTTGTCCGGCCACGCTCTGTACCCTCACGTCCTTGATTCCGAAGTCGGCCAACATCAGTTCGGCTGTTTCCTTGCCGGTGAGTCCTTTAAACGAGCGTATCTGTGAATATTTCTTGAACTTGCTCTGCAGGTTCATCTGCACCAGCCAGCTTATGACTGCTATGCCTATGAAGATTATCCAATATATAGCAGAGTATGACAGTCCGCCTGCCATGCCGTCGGTTGCATAATTGTCGTACATTTGTCGGTTTGTTTCTTTGGTTTATTCGTCAAGCGATTCGTTGTAGTCGAGTTCGGCTTGCACCACAAAGAACACGTCTTCTGGGTCGAAGTCGCCAATCTTTTCTTTCTTGGCTTGCTTCACCACGTGTGCAGCCACTTCTTCAAGGTCGATGTCGATATATCCTTCGGCATCGGTCTCGGCGTTCGACAAGTATTCGAGAATGACATCCACGAAATAGTAGATGTCGTCCTCGCTGAACTTGTCTTTTACGTCGATAGGCAACTGGTTTTGGATGAACGCTACTTCCTGTGCGTCTTCCTCAGCTGCTTTCATCAGTTCGTCGTCAATGGCAGCCATGTCAGAGTATTGCTTTCAGTTTGTCTTCGAGCACAGCTTTGGTCGTTGCACCCACTTGTTTGTCAACCACTTCTCCGTTTTTTAGGTAGATGATTGTAGGGATGTTACGTATGCCGAATCTGCTGGCAAGCTCGTCTTCTTCCTCCACATCTACTTTGCCTATGACGGCTTTGTCGGCATACTCTGCTGCAAGTTCTTCAACCAGCGGGCCTACTTTCTTGCAAGGTCCGCACCATGTTGCCCAAAAGTCTAATACAACTGGCTTGCCGCTGGCAACCAGCTCGTCGTAATTCTGTGATGTAATTTCCATATCAGTCTCCTTTTTTTGTTATGTTATTCTGTCTGTTTTTTTATTATCTTAGGCCGTGAGTCCTTTGATAATATCAGGCGCAAAGATACTAAATAATTGATAATTGACAATTGATAATTGAGAATTATTTATGTTTGTAACATGAAAAAGCTGCAAATTTCTCAATCTGCATTTATCTCTTTCCTATTTTCCTTACCACCATGCTGCCATCGCTCTTGTGGTGTACTTCGATATATATGCCGGGCGCCACACTGTTCGTCTGGCGTATGCCGTCGATGGAGTATGTTTCCACCTGCCCGGCCGGTTGGTCGGTCGTCAGGCGGTTGATGGCTGTAGGAGTGGCTGTACCTCCCATGCCCGTCGGGGCTTCGGGGTTAGTGGAGATGCACAGTTTGTCGAGGCAGGCACCATCTTCTCGTCCGCCTATATAGAGTTTGTGCTCACCTGCCCGCATGGAGCCATGATATATCTCTTTCCAATCCCACGATGCCGTCTGGAGTCCGTTTACAAAATTATTGGTCAGCGCACCATCGAGGCTCACGTAGTAGCTGTCGTCATCCCATGTAGGGCACTTCACGCGTGCATATACATAATATGTGTCGGTCTTTGGGGTGGTGAAGTTGGCGGCAAGGATATATGCACTGTCGGTCGGTGCTCCGTTGGCCGTCTGCACCACAGTTTCCAGATATTGTCCCTTCGATGCCGCTGCATCTTCCTGCAGTCGGTATGCAGTGCCTGCAGTCGTGGTGCGCAGGTCTTCTGCCTCTATCCACAGTGCTTCGCCATATTCCTCTACCTCGTCCTCCACTTCCGACACGGGGTCGGTCTTGGTAAACAGGCTCAGGTCGATACATCCACCCATCGTTTCATAACCCTTGGCGTTCAGGTGCAGCCAGTCGTTTTCAAACAGGAACTGCGATTGCATGGCTTCGGGGTTGTCGGGGTTGCGCACCGCCTCGTCGAAGTCTATCACTCCGTCGAGCATCTTCGTGCTGCGAATCCACTGGTTCAGCGTGCTACGCCCCTTCTCGTGGTCGGCAGAGTAGTAGTTGTTACCTTTGAATGGAGTGACTGTAGCACCAAACACATAAATGCTCTTCTGATGTGCTTCGCGTATGATTTGCTTATACACGTCGATGATGCGTTTGGCCGTCTGCACACCATTCTGAGCACCTCCCAGGTCGTTCACGGCTTCAAACAATATGATCCATTTCACTCCCTCCTGCCCCAGCAGGTCGCGCTGATATCTGTTCACGGCAGCCGGACCCAGACCTCCGCCGAGCACACAGTTGCCACCGATGCCCATGTTGAGCACCGCTACATGGCTCGTCGGTTCGTTGGCCAGCAGTCGGCGCGAGAGTACATCGGGCCAGCGGTTCTGCTGGTTGGTGGTCGAACCGCGTCCGTCGGTAATCGAATTGCCCAGAATGGCCACAGCACCCGCATCCTCGGGAGCCTCTACCTCAAGTGCCAGGATGTTATACCAGTGGTCGGTGGTCGTGGCGCCGCTGAAGTTCGTGGTGTTGCCCTGTTTCAAGTACGACGTAGTGCGCGAGCCGGGATGTCCGCTCACATTGGTCGAAGAAGCTGAACCATAATGTATCGTGATTGCCACATTCTGCCGCCCCTCGAGATGGAATTCCACAGGGTCGGACACCACCTTACCCTTGGCAGGAATCGTCACACCAGCATTGCCGTCAAACGTAAGGCTCACCACTGAGCTTTCATCGATAGCACTGCTGCTGCCAGCCGTCTTTGCGTAAGCCAGTTCCACAGCCTTGATTTGTGTCGATCCGTTGCTGAACTCGTTCGTCAGCTTCAGTCGCACACGCTCGCCACCAATCGACACCTGCACGATTTGGCGCAGCGAGTTGCCGCTCAACCCAGGCGAAGGAGGGTTGTTGTTGTTTTCTACCAATTGCGGAGCCGTGCCCCATGTACCTACCCAGTGACTCTGGGCGATAGCCACACTGCTCGCCACGAGACAAGCAAATACTAAAACCAATTTTTTCATTGTTTCAAGTGGTTCAAACAAAATTCCGACTACAAAAGTATCACTTATTATTGACACCACCAAACAATTTCCATAAAAACATCTATTACTGTCCCCTAAACATAGTTATAGTAACCCCAACTTTCTGAAACACAGAACTCGTGATAATTTCTTTTTCTATATAAGCCTCCATTATTCATTTTTATTTTATTTGTCTTCGGGTGGCGTCCCACGCCCTTGAGGATAGCATTGGAAAACAGCATGATGGTGGTAGAGTCGATGATTTGCAGACGTTTGAGCCATGCCGGCACCTGCCTGCGTCGGCTGTCCGATAAAATGCGTACCTTCCTCCCTATGATTTTAGAAAGAATAATGTAGATAATCCACATCGACATAACCTGTATCTGCCTGTTCATTAAAACAATAAACTGCGATGCGGTCACCGCGATAGAATCCCCAGGAGAGTTGATAGGTTCCTAATGGTAGGAAGGTGTCACCGTCGGTACTATAATAGAAACGGCTCATTCCATCGAGTCCCCAAACTGATTTTAGCCATACAGATGATGACTGAATAGGCTGACAGGCTTCCCACTTACCGCCTTGGATGGTCTCAATATAGTTCTGACCATGATGTCTGAAGATACCGATTGCACCATACGCATGAGAGAAATGAGCCAAGCCAGTATGCAGACCGTCAGCAATATGGGTGATGTCGAGTTTGACAATGACTTCGTTGTTTTGTGTGCGGAACGAGCGTTGTGTTATCGTATTGCCAACTTTCAGCAAGTTCTGCGATTCAAGAGGCTTGAAAGCCTTGAGGCGAAGCCACCCTGGACGCTCGGACAGGGAAAACATCTCCCGTCGTGGTTCGTAGTTCCATTGCCACTGCGCACCGAGTGTCGGAGTGTCGAAATCGTCACTTCGCTGCAAATTGAGCCGTGCATTCTGTGTGGCTGGCATTGTACCTTTCCAGACCATCACGCCAGGTTCAGAGCTGTCATTCAACTTGCCAATCATGGGCCAACCGTTCTTCCACGATACAGGCAACAGGCTCATAATCCTTCCGCTCCAGTCACCCGATCCATGATGAGTAAGGAAATACCAATGCCCATCAGGTCCCTCCACAATGCCGCCCTGATTAGGCTCGTTGGCCTCGGTGCAAGGCTGGAGAAGTTGGCACTCCTCGGAGAATTTACCGGTTATCTTACTGTCGCGTTTAGCCATCACATAACGGCCTATTCCACCCTTGTGCTCACTGAACAGTAGGTAATAGAAGCCATCGTGATATATGATTTTGTTGGCCTCGCGACCGTTACCTTCATTCACGACAACTCCACTCTGGTGGTCGATGCTTCGACCATCGCGAGCCATCTTGAACCGGAAGGTCTTATAGTTATCCTTGAAGCAAGTGCCAAAGAACCATCCGTTGCCCCGCTCATCCCAACAGACGGTACAATCGTCCCACCCGTCATCTGCCAACAGGCAAGTCAACGGTTCCCAAGGTCCTTCGGCCTTGGGGGCCGAGGTCATGAAATATCCTTCGTCGGGAGTACCGAAGTAAAGATAAAACCAGCCCTTATGATAACGAAGTGTACCCGCCCAGACTCCCCTGCCGTAACGATTCATCTCCCGCCACGAAAGCGCAGAACTGATTTGTGTCAGGTAACTGACGGCATGACCGGCATACTCCCAATTCACCAAGTCTCGTGAGTGCAGTATGGTCATACCAGGCGAAAACTGCATGGTTGATGAAATGGCATAGTAATCGTCACCAACGCGGATGCAGTCGATGTCGCTGAAGTCAGCCGGAACGACGGGGTTACGATAGAGGCCATTCTGTTGGTCGCCCCACTCAGTCCATTGTCCCCATACTGCAGGGCCATCGTCAACGTCTGTCATAGGCTGGGCTTGCAGAGTTGTTGCAATTAATATTGCCAGGAGTGCA
>CAMHPM010000077.1 GCA_946187025.1 uncultured Prevotellaceae bacterium | reverse complement strand
TAGTTCACATCGACATGTATTGTCTCGCCGTCGGGCAGGACGACGGGTACTTGCTGGGGCCTGCGCCCCGAAACGATGTAGGTAGCGTGTGCCACGGCTGCCGCGGTGGCACAGGTGCCGGTGGTGAGGCCGCTATGCAGCGGATAGAATTGTGGCATGAGTTTCTCTACCATGAGGCGCAGGCCATGCTGTCCGTTGACTTGATGGAAATAGGTTGGCGTGGCTGGCCGTCGCAATGCAACGACCTTGATGCCGATCCTGACGGCTGCCTCTACCTTCTCTTTGAAGCCACCGGTGACCCCACTTTCCTTCATCAGCACCACGTCGGGACGGAGGCGTTGCATCGTCGCGGCCTCATCTCCGGCCTCGTGATAATAGCACAGTTGGTTGTCGGTTGCCCCTTGGGCATGGGCCAGGTCGATGGAACTTTGTCGTGGTAGGATGCGGTAGATGAATGTGTAGCCGTGTTGTTCGAGAGGTTTCAACTTTGCTATACTCTGCACTCCTGTGGTTGCAAGCACAACGGCGGCTGGCGGCAGACATTGCGGCAGTTGGTTGTAGGAGTCAATCCAAGTTATATCGGCATCGATATCAGGGTACAGACGTTCATATCTTATCGCGGGAATATTAAGAGCTTGAGATACTTGTGCCACTGTCTGGTGCAAGTTGGAAGCAAAGGGATGGGCGGCATCGACGACAAGACGAATGTCGTGGTCAATACAGAAACGTCGCATGGCATCGGCATCCATGGCACCGCTGACAGCGATGCCATGATGGAGTGTCACGTCCTGTTCGCCGGTCTTGGTGCTGTAGTAATAAGTCGAACCGGCCTCTTCGAGTGCGGCTATTGCCATACGACCTTCGGTTGTGCCGCCAAAGAGGAGGAGCCCATCTTTTATTTCTTCTTCCATACTGTTGCTGATTGCTTCATTCTTCACTCATCTATCAACATTCATCACTCATCTATCAACATTCATCACTCATCATTCATCAATTACTATGAGCAGTTCTGAACAGGTGAGTGAATTCCTTTGAATACAACTCAGACAAACCACTGCGGTTGTCGATAGCATCGCCGACAACGAGCATGGTGGTGAGTGTGAGGTTGTTGTCGTGGACGATGCGTGCCAGGTCCTTCAGTTGTCCGCGGTAGATGCGCTGGTCGGGCCATGTGAGGTGGTAACATGCGGCAACGGGTGTTTCGGCCGGGTATTCGGTCAGCAACTGCTGCTGCACGTCATCGACTATTGCTGCAGAAAGGAATATGCACATGGTGCTCTGGCTGCGAGCCAACAGGTGTAGTTTCTCGCGCTCAGGCATTGGAGTACGGCCTTCGCCGCGGGTCAGTATGATGGTTTGGCATCGTTCGGGGATGGTGAACTGCGAACGCAATTCGGCTGCAGCTGCAAGGAATGAGGATATGCCAGGAGTGATGTGGTAGGACATGTGGTGATGGTCGAAAAATGCCATCTGCTCCTGTATGGCTCCGAAGATGCACGGGTCGCCGGTATGGAGTCGCACGATGAGGCATCCGCGGTCGTAGAACTCCTTCATGAGCAGGCATTGTTCTTCGAGTGTCATCGATGCCGACGAGCGTACCACGGCTCCCGGTTTGGCGCAGAGGGTGAGCTGACGCGGCACGAGCGACCCGGCATAGAGTATGAGGTCGGCTTGCTCGAGAAACCGTCGGCCGCGCACCGACACGAGGTCGGGGTCGCCCGGTCCTGCACCCACAATCTCGATATGTCCACCATCGGGGCGGCGCTGATAACGCCGGTCGATACACAATGCAATGGTGTAGTTCGCTCCCTTCTCCTTGGGGATGACGAGTGTGCCATGATTGGAACCGAGCAGAGCTGCAGCCTCGCACACACTTGGTGTACCTACGTGATGTGCCACGGTATCGCTGGGATTGGGCACATCGACTGCCGAAAGCTCGTCGGCTGTAAAGAAACGCACCCTGCAACCTGCACTCTGCAACGACTGCACGAATGGTTCGTCGGCTTTCACGTCGATGGTGCAATAGTCGTTCACACACCAATGGAGGCCGTGAGCCGTGAGGTGTGAGGCGAGTTTGGCATGAAGGTCGGGGTCGGTCACCTGATGAGCAAGGCCTATACCCATAGTTGCGATATGTGGGACATACTGCAAGACAGCGATGCCTGCGGGTGTTTCAAGTATGCGATGTGATACGATGATGAGGAGTGAATAGCGACTTGCCGACACATCTGACAAGTCGTTTACAAGGGTCACATGGCCGGGCAACGTGCGCTCCATGTAGTCGGTTCCTTCGTCGCGTATGTCGAGATAGAGTGCAGTCGGTTTCTTTGCCACAAAGGCGTAGATGCAGTCTTGCATCTGGCCTGGATCGAGAACTGACCATCCGAATCGTCGTGCCAGTGTGTCGAGCGGCCACAGCCCTGCCCTGTCGCTCTGGGTCGTCACCACGGGCATGGCACCCAGTGCCGATGCAATGCGGTTGGTGAGGTCGTTGGCTCCGCCTATATGTCCCGAAAGTACCGATACGGCGTACTCGCCGGTCGAATCGACACACACCACGGCGGGGTCGGTGTGCTTGTCGGCCACCAGCGGAGCTATGGTGCGTACACAGATGCCCATGGCTCCCACAAACACGAAGGCATCGAAGTCGGTCCATAGTGCTGCAACGTCGCTGCGCTCTATCTGCGTGGCTCCCAACTCCTGTGCAAGCACATTGCCCACATGTTGTCCGGCTTCGTTTATGGTTATTATTGCTGTTTTGTACATAACAATATGTCTATTGGGTTATAATCGTTGAGTGCCACATGTATCGGAGGGTCCATCGTCAGGCCAAGACGCCTACATGCCTCGACAAACATCTCCCGACTCGCGGCTGTGACGCTGTTCATACATATACATCCGCCTGGCTGCAGGTGTCGCGCCACACGTTCCATCATCTCGCCGAGGCGTCCTCCGTGTCCGCCTATAAATACTGCATCGGGGTTGATGATTGTTGATTGAGGATTGTTGATTGTTGATTGAGGATTGTTGATTGTTGATTGAGGATTGAGGATTGAAGATTGACTATCGTCGGTGCCGATGAAGTCGCCGATATGGAGTTCGATGCCTGGAGCCGAGAAGCGACGGCTGTTGATGTCCATGAGCCGTCGGCCTTCGGGCCTGACCTCGAAAGCGGTGACATGCAGGTGCGGGTACATAAGCCGTGCCTCGATGCTGATGCTGCCTGTGCATGAGCCGATGTCCCACATGGTGTGACGACGCTCGAGGTGCATGGCGTGTAGCGACATGAGCCTTATCGGCATTTTGGTTATCATGCGTTCGCGACCGTCGAGCAGTTCAAACTCGTGGTCGGGTATGCCCATGCGACGCTCGTGATTGCCACACACTATCAGGCAGTTGGGCTGGGACACATCTGTCGCACATGCTTCGTCGAGTGTCAGCGTGCTTACATGCTCCGCTTCTTTGTTGCCAAGATGTTCGCCCACATACATGGTGTAATCAGTGAAGCCGTAATCCATCATGCGTCTTGCTATCGCGGCCGGGGTGTGGTTGCCGTCGGTCAGGATGCCTATCTTGGTCCTTCCCTCAATCAATGCCTTGTCGAGTTCGTGCCACGGACGTCCGGTGAGCGACACCACGGTCATGTCGTGATATGGCATCAAGAGCCTGTGTGCCAACATCTGCAACGAGTTGAACGAGGGGTATAGCTGTATCCCGACACCGGGCATCTCACGTCGCACGGTGTTGGCAAAGCCATAGAACAGTGGATCGCCCGATGCAAAGATGACAAGCCCGTTGCCATCCTCGGCGTCCATCTCCTGCATCGCTTCCCGATACTGGTTGAAGACATTTTGCAACGGCACCGTTATGTCGATCCACTCATAGTTGGCTGGCAGCAGGTGTGCCACGAGTTCGTGGTGGCGCTTGCCTCCGGAAAATACGTGTCCGCGTGTGATGGCGTCCGTCACCTCGGGCGGAAACCACTGCTGCTTGTCGTCGGATATTCCTATTATTACAAGTTTCATAAGTCGCGTCCCGGTTTCAGTTCGGCTGCATCGTCGAAGGTGAGTATGGCGTTACAGAGGGTTGCTGCGAGGTTGCTGCCTCCCTTGCGTCCCTCGACAATGATTTTCGGAATGCCGGCAAACGGCTTTATCATGTGTTTCGATTCCTTCACATGCACGAACCCCACAGGTGCGGCGATGATTCCGGCCGGGCGGGCCTTGCCACGGCGGATGAGGTGGCACAGTTCCATGAGAGCCGTAGGTGCGTTGCCGAACGCAAAGAGGGCGTCGGGATGTTCGTCCACCGCCAGGCGTATTCCGGCCTGTGTGCGGGTGATGCCTTCCTGATGTGCCATCTCTGCCACACGCGGGTCGTTCAGATAGCATTTGGCTTCGATGCCGAGACGTTGCAGGGCACCCTTGCGTATGCCACTCGTCACCATTGTCACGTCGGTCACGATGGTGTTGAGCGTTCCGTCTTTAACCTTGCCGAAGAGTGTCTCCACCGCTCCGGGGTCGGTCTTCAGCAGGTGTTCCATCTCGAAGTCGGCCGTGGTGTGTATGGCATGAAGCAAAGCCCACTTGTGGCCGAGCGGTATGTCGGGGTGCTGCAGTTCGCCCTCGATGGTGCGGAACGACTGCATCATGATTTGCTGGCCGGGCAGTAGCTGCGTGTTCTCTCCCTTGTTCATATATCCGCGCGGGGTAATCATCTGTCCTGCGTCGATAAACGTCTGCGAGTTGCCGACAATCACTACGGTGAACATATCGATGTCATCGGGATTGAAGCATCCGAGTGTTGTGACACACGTGTGCTCGTCGTCGCGCCCTGCCTGACGCACATATCCCACCGGTGTGTCGGCCGAACGTGATGCGAGCATCAGTTCCTTAAGCCGGTGCAGTTGCCAGTAGCGTTCGTGCGAGCGGGGGTTGTATATCGCCGTCACGAAGTCGGCCTCGGCCGCAGCACGTATGCGACGTTCTATGACATCCCACGGGGTCATGAGGTCGGACAGCGATATGACACAGAAGTCGTGGCCGATGGGTGCTCCAAGCAGTGCAGCGGCCTTCTGGAATGCCGAGATGCCGGGCAGGACCTCCACTTCCACGTTGCTGCGGCGTTCCACCTTCATCTGCCACACGAGTGGAGCCATGCCATATATGCCGGCATCGCCCGATGATATCACCACCACCCTCTTGCCCTCTTCGGCCATGATGAATGCTTGCTCGGCACGCTCGCGCTCACGGCGCATACCCGTGTCGATACATTGGCAGCCGGGGCCTACGATCGAACTTACAAACTGAAAATAATACTTATAGCCTACAACCGCGTCGGCCTCCTTCAAAGCTACCAATACGGCTGGAGTGATGTCGGCAGTCGAACCGGGTCCGATGCCTGCAACGGTTATCTTTCCTGATACAAGCTGTTTCATGGTGCAAATATACGAAATAATTCTCAATTGAGGCAGCTTCTCCGACATTTGTTTTCCACTTATCGGTTGCTGCCTTTATTTATCGATAAAAACGAGTGCGCACTCGCGGGCTTGTGACTGCGCACTCTCAGGGTCGCGAGTGCGCACTCACAAATCGGGACGTGCCGCTACTGCTTGAATCGCAGCTTGAGGCCTACTACCAACATGCGGCCCGGAGTGTAGAGTGCATACTTGCGGGCCGATGAGTCGATGCGACGGTCGCGGCGGTCGAAAATGTTGTCGATGCCTATGCTCGGTTCGATGACGAACGCACGCAGATGGTCGAACGTGTGGGTGGTGTTGATGTTCCACAGGCCAAATCCAGGTGCATTCTCGTAGGTTCCGTTGTAGTATGTCTTCGACTGCAGACGTCCGTTGAGGTTCACACCCAGCGCATAACGCCCCCAGGCATGGTGGTAGTTGGCCGCCAGGGTGGCCGAGTTGCGTATGCTGCGTTCGAGAGTGGTCCACTGCCCGGCAGTCTCGGTGCGGGCAAAGGTGTATGCATAGTTGGCGGTGAAGTTGAGGTCGTGCGTAGGAGTGTAGGTCAGGCTGAGCTGCACACCCTTCACATCGCCGCGGTCGCTGTTCTGATAGAGCGAATAACGCTCCAGCTTGGCTGCCTCGGCATCAGTGATTTCGGGAAACTCCTGGCGCAACATACCCATGAGGTGGTCGTCAACCGTTATGTCCTTGCGCACAACCATGTCGCTTATGTGGTTGATATATCCGGTCAGGGTCACAGCCAAGGCCTTAGTGCGATATTCGGCCGACAAGGCCCAGTAGTGGCTATCTGCGGCTTGCCACGACTCACGGCATAATAGTGGTAGAAGATTTCGTCGAGGCCCGGTGCACGGAATCCCTGCGAATAGGTGGCGCGCAGATTGAACGCTCCAGGCGAATACATCAGCGCAACCTTCGGTGTGATATGTGCGTGGAAGGTCTCGTGGTAGTCGAGTCGCGCACCGAGTGTGGCAGTGAACTGCGGCAGCGGACGCATCTCGTGTTGTGCAAATGCAGCCAGCGTGTAGGCACTCTCGTCGATATTGCCCGATGTGGCAGTGAGGCGGTCGCGGCGCCAATCGGCACCCACCACGGTGGTCGATGCAGGGGTAAGTCCCAAGATGGCCTTCAGCTGGGCCTCATTGCTGTGCTGACGCTTAGAGCGAACAAAATCGCCGGGTTTGTTCGAGGCTGTCTCTACATCATACTCACGTCCGTAGCGGAAGTAATCGGACGTGAAGTCGGCTTGCAGACTGTTACGCGACGTGAACTTGTATATTCCACCAGTCCCCCATCGCAAACCACGATAGGCCATCTCATAATCCGTGCCGCCTGTAATGTCGGCCCGTGTGTCAGGACGGTCGGTGGTCTTGTCGAAATAGTCGATATTGGCATTGAGCGTGAAACGGTTAGCATTCACACCCTCGACGACTGGCGTATAGGTGAAACGCTGGCTGAGGTTGTTGGTCCTGTAGCCGGTGAAGAGCGGCGCAATGGTTTCGTGAGTATCGGTGTCGGAACCCTTGTCATACTCCAACGGATTGTTGCGGTAGCTGTCGGCACGATTATGTGAATACG
>CAMHPM010000076.1 GCA_946187025.1 uncultured Prevotellaceae bacterium | reverse complement strand
TTTTTAACAAAATTTATGGCAAAAAATTTGTGCAGGCCAACAAAAATGCCTACATTAGCGAGCTTTTTAAAACTAAAACTGTTTTTATGAATAACAACCACTATTGCGTCATCCTGGCTGGAGGAATCGGAACCCGACTCTGGCCAAGCAGCCGCCAGCGACTGCCTAAGCAGTTCCTCGATTTGTTAGGAACCGGCGAGACTCTCCTGCAAGCCACCTACCGACGATATGCATCAATCATCAATCCCGAGAACATAATAGTATTAGTAAACGAACAGCATCGCGACATAGCACGCAAGCAGCTCCCGCAACTGCCCGAACACAACCTGCTGCTCGAACCCATACGCCGCAACACCGTGCCAAGCGTGACATGGGCCGCAATCAACATAGGACAGCGCAACCGCAATGCCCTCATGCTCGTAAGTCCGTCAGACCAGCTGATAACCAACGAGGCTGCATTGCAGGCCGACGTAGAGAAAGCATTCGCTTACATCGAGGCCAGCCAACGCCTGCTCGCACTCGGCATCTCACCATCACGGCCCGACACCACATACGGATACATACAAATGGCCGACACCACCGACGACGGCATACACAAGGTGAAAAGCTTCAGCGAAAAACCCGAACCTGAATTCGCAAAGATATTCATGGAAAGCCACGAGTTCCTGTGGAACACCGGAATATTTGCATGGAGCGCAAAGACATTCCTGTCAACCGTGATGCAGATATCGAGCGAGTTCCAAGACGTGATGCGCGAAGTGGAAGTGATGCTCAGGGAAGGACAGCACAGCCCGACACTGATAAACGACGCATTTGCTATCTGCCCAAACATATCGCTCGAAACCGGTGTGCTCGAAAAAGTTGACAACGTAGATGTAATGCTGTGCCACTTCGGATGGACCGACCTCGGAACATGGGACAAACTCTACGACGTGATGCCGAGACAAGACGGCAACAACGTGACCATCGGAGCAAAAGCCATGTACTACGACACAACCGACTGCATCGTGAAACTGCCCGAAGGTAAGCTGGCCGTGCTGCAAGGACTCCACGACTACAACGTGATTGACGATGGCAACATACTGCTCGTGTGCCGGCGCAACGACCAAAGCACGATACGCATGATCGTAAACGACGTACAGATGAACATGGGCGAAGAATACCTGTAGCACCCCAAGCCACACAAACCGACAACACACCACACCCGGCTCGATACGCAGCCGGATGCAACAATAAAACGGAGGGTCGTACCATCACTGGTACGGCCCTCCTAACCTTAAAACTTTATTATGACACAACAATTAATATATTTATTGTTGCCTTATCATGAAGCTATGGCATCTTAGCCAGCCATAGCATTCCCAAATAAGCAAAAGCTGTGACGCTTACTTCACCACGACTTTCTTTCCGCCCTGGATGTAGATACCCTTCGACGGGTTCACAACGCGGCGTCCTGCAAGGTCGTAGATAGCAGCATCGGTGGCAGTTGCAGCCTTCACGCCATCAATAGCATCAGGCAGTTCAGGAGCAGCAACCTCGCCAAGCGAGATACAAGTGAGGTGGAAGTTGTCGAGCTTGAACCATCCGGCACCGCTCACTGGCTTCACTACACCACCTGCACCTACATTGTTGGTACGGAAACCAATCTTTGCAATACCGTCCTCGTCAACGCGGAACTTGACAGACATTGGGCGCAGCAGCGATGTGTAGCTGCCCGATGCATCGTTGTCGTAACCTGCGTATGAGAAGTAAGTGACAGCATCGTTGGTGTTATACTCTTCGAGCACTTGTGCATCGAGAATGTCCTGTGTGAAGTTGTCGGCATAATCGCTCTCACGGCCCCACATTTGAATACTCTGGTTTCCGAACAGGCGCTGGGTTGTGATGTTGACACCGGCCCAGTTGTGCTCAACCATCATGTCGGCTGTCAGTTCATACACACCTGCCGGCAAGTGGAGTTCCTGATAGATTTCAACTTCAGGCATATTGTCGGTCCAGATGCCCCAGAGATGGTCGCCATCGGTTGGCTGCTTAGTATAGACTTCGCCGTCAAACTCAATGTTGATGTTGTCGCCGCGGTTGATTGCACACCATGCAGAAACACCGTTGGCAGAAACCTCGCTTGAGGTCTTAACCACGTTGCCGTTGAGCACGAGTGTCCAGCCGTTAGGTGCATTCTCTACACCGCCGCTTGTGTCGTTACCCTGGGTAGAAGTCCAGTCTTCGAAACTGTTGTTCTTGATATATTCGGTGAGGTCCATACCTTCTTCAACCTCGTCAGACTCGATGCAAGCCTGGAGTGCATCGGCAAGCGACTGAATTGCAGCATCGATTTCCTCGTCGGTGGTATATGTCTGATCCTCCCATCCTTCTTCTACTTCCATGATAGCATCGCCGAAGAGGTCGGCACCCATCTTTGCCGAATAGGTTTCGAGGTTTTCGTATGCAGTAGCAATGGCCTCGGCCAGTTCTGTATATTTTGCAGCCGAAGCAAATGCATCGGTCATCACTGCATTGATTGTAACGATTGCGTTGTTGATGTCTTCAGCACTGCTGCTTGAGTCAACGGCCTTCGATGCATCGAGGGCTGCGGTTGCAAGTTTGCGCACGTCAGGATACATCTTGGTATCATAGTCGTCGAGCAGGGTGCTGAGTTTGCTCTGGAAGAAGTCGTTGACGGCAAGAGCATCGTCGGCGTTGTAGCCTTCGTTCTTGATGCGGAAGTCGTCAACCTTGAACCATCCGTCGCCACCTGCACCGTTTGAGCTTGAGCGCAATGCAGCAGCGATGTTGCCATCGGTGCGCACACCGAATGTGAGTGTACCGTCATAGACGTATGCCTTCACTTCGATTGGCTGGAGCTGGCGGTCGGTAGTTGGCTCTACATTGCCCTGGAATGCATATACCTCGTCTTGAGCAAGCTTGTCGAGGTCGTATTCATCTTCGGCTCCGAAGTAGGTAGAGTTGAGGTTACCAAACACGCGCTGTGTTGTACGACGCGAGCCGCTTCCGTTTGCACCCACCATGAGTTGTGCGCTGACGGTGTAGGTTCCGTTCTCGAGTCCTTCGATTGTCTGGCTCACTTCGTAGGTAGGCACGCCGCTTACCCAAAGTCCGAATGCGTAGTTGCCATCCTTACCGTCGGCATCGTCGTTGATTCCGTGCCATGCACCGATGCCTGCACCGCGCACCTCGTCGGCTGTGACAACCTGCTTGCCGTTGATATATACGTTCCATCCTGCAGGAGCGCCGGCCACACTGCTGGTCATACTGCCGTTTTGTGAGCTGAGGTCTTCGAACGACATGTTCTGTCCGAGGCTTGTGATGTCGCCCGAACCCAGTACGAAGTTCTCTACGGCAGCAGCAAGTGTAGCTTGTGCAGCGGCGAGCGACTCAGGGTTGGTCTGGCCGTTGAATGCCTGCTTTGCATTGTCAATAGCTGCAAGCAGAACTTCATCGGCTCCTTCCAAGGCTTCTGCCTTCTCGATTTCGGCTAAGAAATCAGTCTTGGCAGTAATGAGGTTGTTGACGGTTTCGATGTCTTCATCGAAGAATTCAACTCCGTTATACACTTCGAGAACGGCATCGAGAGTTGCCTTGAAGCCATCTGCAAAGTCGGCATACGACTCGTCGTCGATGTATTTGCTCACATAGCTGTTGATGGCAGCGAAGCCCTGTGCCTTGGTGATGAAGTCCTGAACGGCATCCACTTCGACGAATGCCCAGTTGCATGATGATGAGTCGGCCATGACGTAGAGCTCATATTCCTCGCCTTCCGGTCCGATTACAGGCATCATCAGGTCGTTTCCGTCGGCATCCTTGGCACGTCCGCCCAAGAAGTCGGGGTAGTAAGAGTTTCCGTCGAATGACACAACCGGATATCCAGCGTCGTCATTGAGGTGAGCGTGGTAGCCGAATGCATTGGTGTTGTTACCCGTAGATGGCTCCAGATAGTAGAAGCCGGCTACTGTTCCGTTGGTGATGACCCAGTCGCACTGTGCCTGAGATTTGATGTTGATATTGCTCGAACCGTCTGGCAGGTTCATATAATAGCGATTTGTCACGGTTCCTTCATCGACTGTTTCCTCAACGTCGCGGTAGAACGACCATGTGCCGTCAGTGTTGGCTTGTGCAGTGAATGTGAGGTAGTTGCTCGCATCGGCACTCCAAGTAGTGAACGCTCCGTCCCAGCTTGTGCGGCCGAGATAGCTTGACAGCCTGCAATAGTTGAACATGGTATAGGTCTTGCCCGCCTCAAGCTTCGATGGTGAAGGAGGGGTTACTGTCTGTGCTGTTGCTGCTAGGCTTACCATACACAACGCTACAAGCATGATTGCATGTGTGTAGAATTTCTTCATTGTCTGTAAGGTTTTGTTATTTAGTTAATAAAAAAGGATTATTTAATCGCTGCAAAGTTAAGAATTAATCGTCATACATCTGCATATAATTGGGAAGAATTCGCTGTTTTCGTACAAAGTTTTCTCTCTTTATATATATAAAGGTGTATGCCGTGGCAGGCATGTGTGTCGGATGTAAGTGCGACATGTGTGCCGGCAGGTCAATAGAGCTGCAGGTCGGACTTCTCGGGGAAGTCTTTCCAGCGGTATCCGTAGATGTCGTAAGAGTCGGTCACGATTACAAACACGTCGGGGTCGATTTCGGCAATTGTCTTGGTTATCGTATCGACTTCCTGGCGCCGTGCCACCATCATGAGTGTCTCCTGCTTGATGCCCGAATAGAGCCCGTGGCTCGGAATGACGGTAGCTGTGCGGTCGAGTCGCTTGAGTATGAACTGCTGCATCTCTTCGTGGTTGCTGTGGGTCACGATGAACAGCAGTTTGTTGTTCTTCGAACCCGACACTACGAACGAGATGCTTTTCGATATGACGTATATGCAGATGAGCGAATAGCATGTGAGCAGCCACGAGTTTGAGCCTGGATGTCCCGTGCCCACACCCATGCCTATGACCAGCAGGCCGAAGAACACGACGGTCATGTCGGTTGCCATGAGTGCCCACGCAAACTTCACGTGCAGGTACTTGCTTATGATGAGCCCCACTATATCCGAGCCGCCCGACGTGGCACGGCAGCGCACAATCAGGCCCTCGCCCACTCCCAGTAGCACTCCGCCCATAATCGTGGCCAGCATCAGGTCGTTACTCAGGTCGAGGCGTCCGCCAACCAGCCTGGACGGGTCGAGCTGTTGCATCGACTCCGTGTCGGGATACACCATGGAGGTGATGATGTTCATGAAGAGTGGAGCCACAAGCGTTGCTACCAAGGTCTTCACCCCAATGCCCTTACCTATGATGAAATAAGAGGCAATGAGCAACGGGATGGCTATCATATAAGTGAACGTACCGACCTGTATCGACGGCACGAGCGTGTGTAGCACGATACAGGTGCCAAACACCCCGCCCGGAACAATCTTGTAGGGATTGACGAAAAACACCAGGGCAACAGCAACGATGAAGCTGCCGAGCAGTACGCCCGCATAATCGAGAAGCTGACGCTTGTACATCACCTTCAGTTTTCAAACATGTAGAGGAACGTGGCGATTCCCTCGAGTGCCGGCTTGCGTTCGCCCTCAATCTCGAGCCGGAACTTAATCTCCACCTTTGCAGTGCCGCGCAGGTTTACGATATCGTGCAACATGCATGACAGGCGCACACGCTTGCCTGCCAGCAACGGAATACCAAACTTCATCTTGTCCATGCCGTAGTTCACCAGCATCTTGATGTTCCTTGCCTCGATTATCTGTCCATACAGATAAGGCATGAGCGAAAGTGTGAGGTATCCGTGAGCTATGGTCGAGTGGTACGGACTCTCCACCTTCGCACGTTCCACATCTACGTGAATCCACTGGTGGTCGAGAGTTGCGTCAGCAAACAGGTTGATACGTTCCTGACTCACTTCGAGCCATTCTGACGTTCCGAGTTCCTTGCCCAGGTATGAGGCAAACTCGTCGTATGAGTTTACAGTAATAAGAGCCATAATCTTTTGCGTTCTATTTGTTTTTAACGATGCAAAGGTACGGAAAAATCGCGATGCACCACTCCTTAGAGACGAAAAAAGTGGGGTAGGAATCAAAAAAAGCTACGTTTTCGCCACCCTTTGCAACCTGCCGTGCATAAAGGGACGCACATTGCCGGCAAAAACCACTCGTAAGAACCCATCCGCACGAAACAATAAAAACACTTGCGACTCAACAAAAAAAAAACAAACACAAACAGAAAAACTATCGCGCCACTACAAAAAAAACTGTCACGCACCAACAAAAAAAACTATCGCACTCCTACAGAAAAGCTATCACGCACCAACAAAGAAAAACTATCACGCCCCTACAAAAAAACTATCGCGCCCCTACAAAAAAACTATCACGCTCCTACAGAAAAACTATCGCGCCCCTAGGGAAAAACATCTGCGAGTATAGGAGAATTCTTTAATTTGTGGTGCAAATTATTAAATTTGTGAGAGAAATTATTAAATTTGCACCACAAATTAAAGAATTCCCCTATGCTCGCAAGTGTTTTCTCCCACGTCTTCAGCCTTTTTTCCCAAGGCTCGCAAGTGTTTTTTTCTATATCCGCATCCCGTCGCATCTGAACCGGCAGTTCTGCGCCCCATTGCCCTACCCCACACCTTTACCCACACCTTTATATATACCGCACGCGCGCGAGGCCCGCACCACACCGGCCGCGACCTCATGATTCCACCACCCTGCCGGCTCCTCACAACACAACAACAGGCAGTGCTGCCACCCTTTGTGGCTGCACCGCCTGTCATACATTGCTGTGGGTCAGAGCCTCTTAAGCGTCCTTTACCTCGTCGCTGAAATACTTATTTACCACCACGTGGGCAATGAGGCCGAGGATGATAAGTATGAAACTGCCGAAAGTGTACCAGTTCTGGTCACACATATCCGACAAAGCTGGCACGAATGTAGCCAGAATCAGCAAGATGGCACCGACCAATGCCATGATGGCACCTGCATAGTTCTTAATGTTGCTTCCCATATTCCTATTTATTATTTTACGATTTGCAATTCACGATTCATGCTTCCCGTCAGTTTTCCGTCAG
>CAMHPM010000075.1 GCA_946187025.1 uncultured Prevotellaceae bacterium | reverse complement strand
AAGATTGACAACCTGAACAAGCCGAAGGGGTCGTTGGGACGGTTGGAGGAACTGGCAATGCAGGTGTGCCTCGTGCAGCAGACGTTGTGTCCAAGGCTCATTCATCCGTGCCACCTGCTGCTGGGTGCCGATCATGGCATCGAGCGCGAGGGGGTGAGCGTGTCGCCGCGTTGTGTGACGTGGCAGCAGATGATTAACTTCACACGTGGCGGCGGTGGTGTGAACATGTTCTGCCGTCAGCATGGGTTCGACCTGAGCATCGTGGATGTGGGTGTGGATTACGACCTGAGCGGCATCGAGGGTATCATCGACCGCAAGGTGCGGCGCGGCACCAACAATTTCCTGCACGAACCGGCCATGACTGCCGAGGAGATGGAGCGGACGATGGCGATTGGTGCGGAGTTGGTAGATAGGTGTCACGAAAAAGGTTGCAACATACTGAGCATAGGCGAGATGGGAATAGCCAATACTTCGCCGTCGAGCATCTGGATGAGCTTGTTTCTCGACATTCCATTGGACGACTGCATCGGTGCGGGCGCGGGGCTTACGAGCGAAGGCATACGACACAAGCGCGAAGTGCTGAACAGTGCCGTTGAGCATTTCTTCCAGACAACAAAGTCGCGCGACTTCAACAGCATAAAGCCGGAAGAGGTCATTGCCTACTTCGGCGGTTTCGAGATGGTGGCCGCCATCGGAGCCATGCTGCGTGCAGCCGAGCTGAAGATGGTGGTGATGGTCGATGGATTCATCATGACAGCATGTGCACTGGCTGCCACGCGCCTCTGTCCCGAGGTGAAAGACTATATGGTGTTCTGCCATTCGGGCGACGAACATGCACACCAGGCTATGCTCGAGAGGATGGGTGTACGGCCGCTGCTCAACCTGGGATTGCGTCTGGGCGAAGGAACGGGAGCGCTGTGTGCCTATCCAATAATAGAATCATCAGTACGTATGATAAACGAAATGAACAACTTCGACAATGCAAAGATTACGAAATACTTTTAACAACCTGTGGGCAGCGCTCATCTTCTTCACGCGCCTGCCTTTCTGGCGACTGCACGAGCCACCGCAGCAGTCGTTTTCCAGGGTAGTGGAATGGTGGCCGCTGTGTGGATGGCTCACTGGCGGCGTAATGGCCGCAGTGCTTTATGGCTCGTCGCTCGTCATGCCATATAGCATAGCTGTAATCCTGGCTATCCTCTCGCGCCTGCTCATCACCGGAGCGCTCCACGAGGACGGGCTTGCCGACTTCTTCGACGGATTTGGCGGAGGGGGCACCGACCGCGAGCGCATACTGGCCATAATGAAGGACTCACGCATCGGCACCTACGGTGTCATCTCGCTCATCGTTTATTTCCTGTTGCTATTTGCGGCGCTCAGCTATATGTCGCCCATGCAAGCAGCACTTACGATACTGATGGCCGACCCATTTGCCAAGATGATAAGTGCGCAGATGATTCTGATGCTGCCCTATGCCCGCACGGCCGACACGGCAAAGAACCGCACGGTGTATCAGCGGCCAGGCATCGTGGCATGCATCCTGCTGGCCGTGCAGGGATTGCTTCCGTTGGCGGCTTACATGCTGGTCAGCATATTCTATTTCGGTGTCATGCCGTCGCTTTCGCTTATCATCTTCGTTCCGTCGCTCACGATGTATGCACTCTACTACTACCTACATCGCCGACTGGGCGGCTACACCGGCGACTGCTGTGGAGCTGCATTCCTGATGGTGGAGCTGGCGGTGTATTTGTGCATGGTGATTTGAAGGGAAGATAAGAGAAGTTAAAGGGAAGTTAAAAGGGAGTTAAAAGGAAGTTAAAGGGAAGTTAAAGGAAAGTTAAAGGGAAGTTAAAGGGACGATACCTACAGATAGTATCATTTGTCCTTTTAACTTCCCTTTTGCAATATCGTTAATTTGAAGATAGTCTTCCGGATGGATAAAGCTCCCCTCCTTTGGAGGGGTTGGGGGAGGTTGTTATTCACTTCTTCTGCAATGTCTCGACGATACGTGCCAGCTGGTTCGGTATGCGTATCTGCTGCGGACACTTCGACAGACATTCCTCACAATCCTGACACTGCTCGGCCCATTGTTTCTTGTCGGCCAGTGCCTTCTTGTAGCCATCCTCAAACTTGGCGAACGCGGCAGCGAAGCCGGCATCGCTCTTGTCGGGCAGCGGCAGGGTGTGGTTGGTCACTGCTTCGTTGTAGTATGCGAAGTTGCCCGGTATGTTCACGCCGAACGGACATGGCATACAGTAAGAGCATGTGGTGCACGGGATGGTTGGGAATCCCGACATCTGGTCGGCGATGGATGCCAGCAGTCGGTTTTCGGCTTCGGTGCAGGGGTCGAGTGGCGAGAAGGTCTTCACGTTTTCCTCCAGATGATCCATGCGGTTCATGCCGCTGAGGGTTGTGAGTATGTTGGTGTGTGAGCCCACCCAGCGGAATGCCCAGCGTGCGGTGCTGTCGTCGGGGTGTACGGCCTTGAGCTGGTCGGTAAGTTCCTGTGCCATACGTCCGAACGCACCTCCACGCAGTGGTTCCATCACCACGCATTGCACTCCTGTCTTCTCGCATTTGTCGTACAGATACTCAGCATCTGCATCGCTTCGGCGGCCGCCACGCATTGAGGCATGACGCCAGTCGAGGAAGTTCATCTGAATCTGCACGAAATCCCAGTGATATTTTGCCTGGTTGTCGAGCAGGTAATCGAAGTCGCGAACGTCGCCATGGTATGAGAAGCCGAGGTGCTTGATGCGTCCGGCCTCGCGTTCCTTAAGCAGGAAGTCGAGCACTCCGTTATCCAAGAAGCGGCCCTTCAGGTTGTCCATACCGCCACCAATGCCGTGCAGCAGGTAGTAGTCGATATAGTCCACCTTCAGTTTCTTCATCGATTGCTCATACATCTGCTTCGATGCCTCGAGGGTCCACTGCCGTTGGTTCTGGTTCGACATCTTGGTAGCTACGAAATATTTGTTGCGCGGATGGCGCGAGAGGGCATTACCCATCAGCACCTCCGACTGTCCGCCCATATACATAGGTGCGGTGTCGAAGTAGTTCACACCATGCTCGATGGCATAATCCACCAGTTTGTTCACTTCTTCCTGATTGTTTGGCAAACGCATCATACCGAAGCCCAGCAGCGAAATCTGTTCGCCACTGCCGTGCTGCACACGATAAGTCATGCGGATGTCGGCCGGATTCATCGGTTGCTCTTTTGCTATCAGCTTAAAAGGTTCGAATGCCATGAGGGCCACAGCCGAGCCGGCACCGAAACTCATACGTCGGATAAACTCACGACGACTCATGTTTTTATTTTCTTCCATAGTATGTAAGGTTACGAGGTTTTGATTTAGTACGCCGCAAAGATACGACATTTCTTTCATGCAGCCAAAACTTTAGTTGTTTTTTCAACATAATTGGCATCCATTTTTGTGAATTATCACCCGACTTACGATTCGTTCATATACAACGCATATTGCAAACATCAAAATACAAATGGGAACGACCAACTGCATGGCAAAACACACGCCTTCTCGAGAGTGCGCACTCACAGGCCCGAGACTGCGCACTCACAAGGCCGCGACTGCGCACTCGCAAAAATGACACTCTGGACAGCCCACAGGGCAATCAGCCATTTTTATCAATACATCGCTTCGTATAAAACACATTTTTCACCTTTCACTTTCCACTTTTCATTAAAAATGACTACCTTTGCAGCAGAATCAAAAACGACACTTACAGTGAAAGGAATATATACGATATTGCTGCTTTTGGCATCAAACACATTCATGACCTTCGCATGGTACGGCAACCTGTTGCTGCGCCAGCACCACATAAGCGACTCGTGGCCCATGCCACTGGTCATACTACTCTCGTGGCTCGTGGCCGGATTGGAATACTGCCTGCTCATCCCGGCCAACAACATAGGCTCCGACATCAACGGAGGCCCCTACTCGCTCATGCAACTGAAGGTGATACAAGAAGTCATCTCGATAAGCGTATTCACCATCATAGCCATGATATGCTTCCAAGGGCAACAACTGCACTGGAACCACGTAGCAGCATTCCTCTGCCTCGTAGGAGCCGTGTGCTTCGTATTCTGGAAGTAGAAAATACTAGCCATACTAGAAATACTAGTTATACTAGCCATACTAGAAATACTAGCCACACCAACAAACAATAAGCTTAACCACAACTTTCTTTATATATATGATTTCCGACCAACGCTACATGCTACGCGGCGTCAGTGCCGCCAAGGAAGATGTGCACAACGCCATCCGCAACATCGACAAAGGACTCTATCCGCAGGCATTCTGCAAAATCATACCCGACATCCTGGGCGGCGACCCCGAATACTGCAACATAATGCACGCCGACGGAGCCGGAACCAAATCGAGCCTCGCCTACATGTACTGGCGCGAGACCGGCGACCTATCAGTATGGGCCGGCATAGCACAAGATGCACTCATCATGAACACCGACGACCTGCTCTGCGTGGGAGCCACCGACGGAATACTCGTCAGCTCAACCATCGGACGCAACAAGATGCTCATACCAGGCGAAGTGATCAGCGCCATCATTAGCGGCACCGACAGCCTCATGGCCCAGCTGCGCGAAATGGGAATAGGCATCTACGGCACCGGAGGTGAGACAGCCGACGTGGGCGACCTCGTCAGGACCATCATCGTCGATTCCACCGTCACCTGCCGTATGCGCCGAGCCGACGTAATCGACAACGCAAACATACGCCCGGGCGACGTGATAGTAGGACTGAGCAGCACCGGACAAGCAACCTACGAACACCAATACAACGGAGGAATGGGCAGCAACGGACTCACATCGGCACGCCACGACATGTTCGCCAAATACCTCGCCAAGCAATACCCCGAAAGCTACGACCACGCAGTGCCCGACGACCTCGTATATACAGGCACATACCACCTCACCGACCCAGTGGAAGGCACACCAGTGAATGCCGGCAAGCTTGTGCTCTCGCCCACACGAACCTACGCACCAGTCATCCGACGCATACTCGACCAAATGCGACCACAGATACACGGAATGGTACACTGCACCGGAGGCGCACAAACCAAAGTGCTACACTTCGTGGCCGACAACTGTCACGTAGTCAAAGACAACCTCTTCCCCATCCCGCCACTCTTCCGAGCCATACAACTGCAAAGCCAGACCGAATGGAGCGAGATGTACCGCGTCTTCAACATGGGCCACCGCATGGAAATCTACGTCTCACCAGCCGATGCACAGCAGGTGATCGACATCAGCCGCTCGTTCAACATCGACGCCCAAATCATCGGACACATCGAAGAAGGGACACGCAGCCTCACCATCAAGAGCGAGGCAGGCACATTCAACTACTGATAACTCATTCCAACCACTTCAACTTCATAAACAATAATCAGCAACAATATGCACAACACCCTCATACGCACACTCTGTGCAATACTCATCGCCACCGCAAGCCTGCCAACCTACTCGCAGAAACTCGACGCATACCTCATGGTATATCATAAAGACCAAGACCACGGCCTGCACATGGCATACAGCTTCGACGGCTACCGCTGGACAGCCCTGAACGACGACCGTCCCATCGTGGCAGGCGACACCATAGCACAACAACACGGCATACGCGACCCACACATATTCCGCGGCCCCGACGGAGCATACTACATAGCTATGACCGACCTCCACATCTACGCCATGCGCGAAGGATACCGCACCACCGAATGGGAACGCGACGGAAAACTATATGCATGGGGCAACAACCGAGGACTCGTGCTCATGAAGTCAACCGACCTCATACACTGGACACACACCAACATCGACTTCACACAACTGCCGCCACAACCCGATATGAACTGGAAAGAAGTGGGATGCGTGTGGGCACCCGAGACCGTATATGACGAAGAGCAACACAAGATGCTCATACACTTCACCACCCGCGAGGGAAACAAGCACAACAAGATATACTGCGCCTACGTTGATGACGACTTCACCCACCTCACCAGCACACCACAGCTACTGTTCGAGGCACCCGAAGACCGCTACAACGTAATCGACTCAAACATAACGAAGGTAGGCGACACCTACCACCTCTTCTACGTAAGCCACGAACGAGGAGCCACACCACGACATGCCGCATCGGCCAACATCACAGGCCCCTACACCACCGACGACTACTACCACGACGGCGAGCGACAGGGACACGAAGCACCGAGCCTGTGGCGCCGACTGGGCACCGACACCTACGTGCTCATGTTCGACAACTTCAACCGCCGGCCGATGAACTTCGGATTTGTCGAGACACGCGACTTCTTCACCTACCACCCCATCGGCTACTTCGATGAAGCCAGCAACCGCATGACACGCACCAACTTCGAAGAACAGAAGCACGGCTCCATCACCTACGTCAGCCGCAAGGAACTGAAGAAACTCATCAAGTATTGGGAAAAGTGACCTCTCCGGGAATTTAATAATCGATAATTTTGAAGTTAAAAGGAAGTTAAAGGGAAGTTAAAAGGAAGTTAAAAGGACGAATGATGCTTCGGGACAGGTTTCGTCATCTATCTCCCTTTACCTCCCTCTAACTCCCTAAAACTCCCTCTAACTCCCTAAATAAAATGATTTTAACAGAACAGCAACTCGATGAGCGTGTGGCACGCGCCGTCGAACTTTTCATGTCGGGCTACGGATGCTGCCAAAGTGTGGTAGCAGCGTTTGCCGACATCTACGGCCTCGACCACACGATGGCTCTGCGCCTCGCTGCCGGATTCGGTGGCGGAGTGGGACGCCTGCGCATGATGTGCGGAGCCGTGTCGGGCATCGTGATGCTTGTGGGCCTCGACTGCGGACAGACCGAAGGGGCCGACCGCAAAGGCAAGTCGGCTTGCTACAAAGTGGTGCAAGACCTGCTGGCACGCTCGAAGGCCGAGAACGGA
Source organism: uncultured Prevotellaceae bacterium (assembly GCA_946187025.1). Lineage (GTDB taxonomy): Bacteria > Bacteroidota > Bacteroidia > Bacteroidales > Bacteroidaceae > Colivivens. The sequence goes on along the minus strand of CAMHPM010000075.1, from coordinate 262 downwards.
AGCCTCATCTGTGCCGAAATCCTCGGACTTAACGGACACGACAAAGCACAATCGACCTACATAGCATCCGAGCGCACTGCCGAATACTACAAGAGCCGCCCATGTGCCGCCAAGGTAGAGAGCGCTGCCCGCATCTTTGCCGATTACTTGAAAAGGAAGATAAAGGGAAATTAGAAGGAGTTATAGGAGTAACAGACGAATGTCACTGCGGGACATGTATCGTCTTTTAACTCCTATAACTCCTTCTTACTACTTCTAACTC
>CAMHPM010000074.1 GCA_946187025.1 uncultured Prevotellaceae bacterium | reverse complement strand
CATAGAAGAGACGGTGCGCATACTCAACGGTATGGAGGTTGCACAATATCAGTCGGCCGACTTCTTCGCTTTCCTGGAATACATGGCAAAGCAAGACTACAGCCGCGTACCAGCCGATGTGCTTGAGACGAAGAAGAAGTTGTTTCCGATACTTCAGAAGATGTTTGAACTGCAACAGCAGTACGACGAACTCGACAACATCTGGATGCTGGCACGCAGTGCAACAAGCGGAGCCACAAACTTTGCCGAAAACATGAACCCAATCGGACTCCTCTCGGCCATCTTCACCGGCAATCCGGCCGATGCAGGAGGTGTGGGCATCGGACTGAACGATGCCAAGTCGGCTGCATTCGAACAATACGAGAAAGACAAGAAGCTGAAGGAGTCGCTGAAGAAAGAGATCGACGAAATCCGGATGTCGTATATCGAATACCTGTCGGAATACGCACCTGTGTATTTCAAATACATGAACGAATGGGATGCTCTGTGTCTTGAGCGCGACAAGGCATACCTCGATATCTATTCAGGACGCACCACCGATGCCTACAATGCTGCAACGAAGGTGCTCGAGAAATATCCTACCAACCGCGAGGCAATGCTCTTGAAAGCATTAAGCCTGATACAGATGGCAGGACCGGAAAACAAGCCCGAATTCTCTGACCTGCAATCGCCGGCATTGCAGACCGACTCTATTCCGCAGTCGGATGCCGAACATGAGGAGCATCTGTCGCAGGCACTGGCAATACTCGACAACTACACCGAGCTCTATCCAAACCGCTCGGCTCCTGCACTTGTGTTGAAAGGCCTCATCAGCATGAAAGAGGGCAACATACAGAAAGCGATGTCGAGCCTCGACCAGGCCAGCGCCGAATATCCGCGTCAGGCAGCTGCACTGACCGACATGCTCGACTCTTACAAAAACCGATCATACCTGAACCGCAGCAGCGAAGGCAAGTATCTGCTCAAACTATACCGCTCCACGATGGAAGGCTACGGAATGTTCAGCCCCAACCTCATCAAGGCACGCTATTACGCCGATAACGGACAGTTTGACAAGAGTAAGGAAGAGATATTCAACCACTTCTATCGTCGTGGCAACCAAGGGGTTTACGACTGTCTGCTGAGCGATATGCAATACTGCGAGGAAAACATGTATAACATTTTCAAGCAGTTGCTGATGGAGCAGTCGTTCATCGATGTAAGCGTGGAGCCGACCACCGACTGGCTTGTATCGAAAAACGACGACGAAGTGAAGGTGATAATCAACAACCGCAGCGATGTTAACCTTGAAAACGTGCGCATATTCCTCTGCCTGCACTACACCGACATGTACACCGATGAGTACGACGTGGTGAAATGTCCGTCGATAAACATCATACGCCACCACGACAAGACAGAGGTGGGAGTGGTAAAGCTGAACTACGAGGACAAGAAATATGACGACATCACTCGCATACGTGCCATTGCAATGACCGACGACAAGATATGCTGGATTGATAATGTAGATTACAAATATGTCCGTGCATACGAGGCATCACGCAAGTCGTCGAAATCCGACAAGCAGGAGCAAAGCCGCAGAAAAGCATTCCTCGACCATTTCAACGTAGATAGCCAGTCGCTGCTCTCAGCCATAACGACAGGCATCAAGATATATGGCGACATCAAACGTGGCGACAAATCGCTGTGGGACAATGTTACGGGTGTGTTCACATCGGGCAGCAAGCTCGAGGTGGAACTGCCACGCATACTGACACTCATCGACCCAGTCTTCTCGCTGCATCAACTTGGCGACAAAGACAACGCAGTGCGTCCGAAAGAAGACTACCTTGCAGGCAACAACATCCGCCTTAAGTTTGACTATAAGCCACGCGAGGGTGAAACCATACCGCTATATATCTACAGCGATTATGTCAGCTTCTGCATCACACTCAGCTTCAAGGATGGCAAGGCATCGGTGGCAGATATCAAGATTGTAAACGAATGAAACTAAATGAAAAGCAGGTTTAATAACCACACACATACACATGACAGAGGAATTTGACATACGAGAAGAGCAATATGTTGCAGCAGGGTCGAAGGAGAAAGACTTTGAGAATGCGTTACGCCCCCTTCGGTTTGCTGATTTCAGCGGACAGCAGAAGATTGTCGAAAACCTGAAGGTGTTTGTAGAGGCTGCCAAATATCGAGGCGAACCCCTCGACCACACATTGTTACACGGTCCTCCAGGACTCGGTAAGACAACCTTGTCGCAAATCATTGCCAACGAGCTCGGAGTAGGTTTCAAGATAACATCGGGACCAGTGCTCGACAAGCCTGGCGACCTGGCAGGTATCCTCACTTCGCTCGAGGAAAACGACGTGTTGTTCATCGATGAGATACACCGTCTCAGTCCGATAGTCGAGGAATATCTATACTCAGCTATGGAAGACTATCGCATCGACATCATGATAGATAAAGGCCCGTCGGCACGAAGCATACAGATAGACCTCAATCCATTCACCCTTGTAGGCGCCACAACCCGCAGCGGATTGCTCACAGCTCCGCTTCGTGCACGTTTCGGCATCAACCTCCATTTGGAGTACTACGATGCCGATGTTCTGGCACGTATCATCATGCGTTCAGCCGGCCTGCTCAACATTCCATGCAGCAAGGAATCGGCCTACGAAATAGCCAGCCGCAGCCGTGGTACGCCTCGTATAGCCAATGCGTTGTTGCGACGGGTACGCGATTTTGCACAGGTAAAGGGTAACGGCTCCATCGACACCGATATTGCCAAGGTGGCACTCGAGGCACTCAACATCGACCGCTACGGCCTCGACGAGATAGACAACAAGATTCTTACAACCATCATCGACAAGTTCCGTGGCGGACCTGTGGGCATCGGTACCATTGCGACGGCTGTGGGCGAGGAGCCGGGTACGGTCGAAGAAGTTTACGAGCCGTTCCTCATAAAGGAGGGATTCCTTAAACGCACCCCACGCGGACGCGAAGTTACCGAACTGGCCTACCGGCACCTGGGACGTAATATTTACGAATCGAACGGCGGAGGCATGAACAGCCTGTTCGATTAAATGCTTTTTAAATTCAATGCTTTTTAAGATGACATGGCAAATATCAGAGGACTGATAAAAGACACGGCGATATACGGACTGAGCAGTATTGTAGGCCGTTTTCTCAACTACTTGCTCGTCCCGCTCTATACATATACCCTCAAGAGTTGTGCCGATTATGGTATCGTCAACGACCTTTATGCCATGACGGCAATGGTGCTGGTTGTGCTCACTTTCGGCATGGAGACCACCTTCTTCCGTTTCATGAACAAGGAAGAGCGGCCGATGCACGTCATGAGCACCGCCCTCATCATGGTGGGCACCGTCTCGGCTGTGTTCGTGGCTGTGGTGTTGCTCTTGCTGCCACATGTTGCACAGCTGCTCGGATATGAGGAGCATCCATGGTACATAGGCATGATGACCATCATCGTAGGTATGGATGCCTTCCAGGCCATACTCTTCAGCTACCTGCGCTACAAGAAGAAAGCCATCAAGTTTGTGACGTTCAAGATGCTATTCATCATCATGAGCTGTCTTGGCAATCTCACGGCCTATGCCATCATTCCCAAGTATGTTGAATCGTGGGAAATAACAGTGACCTACACCATCGTCATCAACCTCATCTGCACATCAGTCATCATGCTATGCTTTGTGAAAGAGCTGCGCGAGTGTCCGTGGCGGTTCGATAGCGGCTACTGCCGTGCCATGCTCCGCTACACATGGCCATTGCTCATCCTTGGCATAGCAGGCATCCTCAACCAGGTAGCCGGTCAGCTCATGCTGCCGCGTGTGTTGCCTCGCGACGAGGGACGTACCGCTCTCGGCATCTACGGCGCATGTGTGAAGGTAGCTATGGTTATGGCCATGATTACACAGGCATTCCGATATGCCTACGAACCATTCGTCTTTGCTCAGACCAAGGAACGCGACAGCAAGGAAACATACGCCATGGGCATGAAGTTCTTCGTCATCTTCACCCTGTTTGCCTTCATCTGTGTCATGGCATACATGCCGTTGTTGCAGCACATTGTCGATGCAAAATATCGTGTCGGCATGGATATAGTGCCGATAGTGATGGCAGCCGAAATCATGATGGGCATCTATTTCAACCTCTCATTCTGGTACAAACTCATCGACAAGACCATCTGGGGAGCAGTCTTCTCGCTTGCCGGATGTGTAGTTCTCATTGCCGTCAACCTGCTGTTCATCCCACGATATGGATATATGGCCTGTGCATGGGCTGGATTTGCCGGATATTTCACATCGATGACCCTCTCCTATTTTGTGGGTCAGCGTAAGAACAAAATAGACTACGACATGAAGAGCATCGGCATGTATGTACTTATCACGTGTGTGCTCTATGCCATCATGCAATACACCACGTCACAGGTCGAGTCGCCTGTTGTGAAGATGGCAATCGGCACAGTGGTGGTCATACTCTTCCTGGCACACGTGCTCTACCACGACCTGCCGCCGAGGAACATACCGGTGATAGGAAAATACTTCAGGAAATAACATCAAAGCATCAAACATACTAAATCAAGAACAAATGAAAAAGATAACCATTAAAATCTTTTTTTGCCTTCTCTGCCTCATGGCATCAGCCACATCGAAAGCCGATGAAGGCATGTGGATGATAGGCAATCTCTCACCCAAGACTCAGGCATTGCTCAAGGATATGGGTCTCGAACTGACCCCAGAGGAACTCTACAACCCCGACGGCCCGTCGCTGAACAACGCCATCGTTATGTTCGGAGGCTTCTGCTCGGGTGTGGTCGTAAGCCCCGAAGGCCTTGTGTTCACCAACCACCATTGCGGATTCGATGCAATACAAGACCACTCCACCACGTCTCACGACTATCTCAAGAACGGCTTCTTCGCCAAGAAGCTGAAAGACGAGCTGCCCAACCCCGACCTCTACGTCGCATTCCATCTGCGCACCGTCGATGTGACCTCGCGCGTGCTGGGTAGTGTCCGGGACGATATGGACAGAGAAACACGTTCGGCTGCCATCATGAGTGTCTGCAGGGAGATAGAATCAGAAGTGCTCGACACCATCAACTGCATCTACGGCCGTGTCACACCCTACTACCGTGGCAGCAAATACTACATGTCCGTCTATCAGCGCTTCGACGATGTGCGCCTCGTTTGTGCACCGCCCCAGAGCCTCGGCAAGTTCGGAGGCGACACCGACAACTGGATGTGGCCCCGTCAGACATGCGACTTCAGCGTGTTCCGCATCTATGCCGACCGCAACAACCGCCCCGCCCAGTACAGCAAAGACAATGTGCCATACCACCCCATAAGCTTTGCACATGTATCGACAGCAGGCTATCAGCCAGGCTCATATTGCATGACCCTGGGCTATCCGGGCGGCACCGACCGCTACCTCAGCAGCTATGGCATCGACAACACCATGCGCAGCGTGAACGACATACGCTACAGTGTGCGCAGCGTGAAGCTGGCCATTCTCGACGAGGCCATGCGCAAGAGCGACGCAACACGCATCATGTATGCATCGAAATATGCCAGCAGCTCAAACTACTGGAAATTCTCGCTCGGACAAAACAAAGCACTGCGCGACCTCAATGTCATTGCCGAAAAGAAAGCACTCGAGGCCGAAGTAGCCCAGTGGGCCCGACAGAGTGGCAAGACCGAATATGCAGGCCTGCTCGACTCCCTGCAGCAGATGTATGCCCGCAACTTCGACAGCGACTACACACTCAACCTGCTCGAAGAGTCGTTCTACAGCGGCAGCGACATCCTCCAGTTTGCACTCACACAGATGCTCCACGCAGTAAATGCCGACGATGACGACGAGGCATCGGCCGCAGCCACACACAAAGCCATCGAGAAAGCATACCGCGACATCGACGTCGAGCTCGACAAGCAAGTATTTGCCGCAATGATCAAAAACTACCGCAAACAAGCCATCAGCACCGCCTATTGGCCCGACTTCATGACCGCCATCGACTCTACATGGGGCGGCGATGTCGATAAATACACCGACCACATCTACAGCGAGTCGCGCATGGCCGACAAACAGTCGATGCTGCAGGTTACAGATATGGCCGAACTCTTCACCGACCCCATGTTCGATGTAGCAATAAGCGTCATTACCAAAATCTACGAATGCTACGAGCAGACCGATATCGACGAATACGAACGCCGTCTCGGCGACGCACTGCGGCAGATGAACCGCGACAAAGAATACTATCCAGATGCCAACTTCACCATGCGACTGAGCTTCGGAATAGTCGAGGGCTACTCGCCGAGTGCCAACCTCAACTACATACACTACACACTGCCACAGTCGCTCATCGACAAAAACGAACAACACCCCGACAACTACGACTACCAGCTCCTGCCGTCAGTCTATAAGTGGCTGAAAAAAGGAAAGTTCGGTGCCCGATACACCGACCCTTCGATAGGTCAGATGCCACTATGCTTCCTCACCAACAACGACATCACCGGTGGCAACAGCGGAAGCGGCATGTTCGACGGCAAAGGACGCCTCATCGGCCTTGCCTTCGACGGCAACTGGGAAGCCATGAGCGGCGACCTCAAGTTCGACAACCGGCTGCAACGCTGCATAGGCGTCGATATACGCTATGTACTCTCGGTCATCGAAAACTACACCGGAGCCAAACGTCTGATAAAAGAGCTGGAACTTGAAGACTAACCAATCCGACCACCTATCAGCCCGTGGGGAAAAGAAGAAACACAATGTCCCCTACCTCCTGCTGGTCATTCTTGCCTTGGCCGGAGCATATTACTTTGTGTTCGACCCGCGCGACACATCCCTGCCCATGCTCAAATGCCCGTTCCACATGCTCACAGGCCTCTCATGCCCAGCCTGCGGCCTGCAACGAGCCATACACCTCACACTACACGGACACCCCCTCGCAGCCCTGTCCTACAACTACTTCCTCATCATAGCCATCCCCTTCGCACTGCTCCTCATCCTCGCCCAGCGGGCACCACAGGACCACAAGTTCGACTGGGCTGCCCGCATCGCCAACCATCGCTACACCCTCATCACATTCACAATCCTCTTCATCGCATGGTGGATCATAAGAAATGTGATGGGGATGTAACTCCGCACTCTCGACCTCGTGAGTGCGTACTCACAGCCCCGCGACTCCGCACTCTCGGCCCCGCGACTCCGCACTCTCGACCCCGCGATTA
>CAMHPM010000073.1 GCA_946187025.1 uncultured Prevotellaceae bacterium | reverse complement strand
TTTATCTTTTAACCAATCCTGTAATGCCTGGTCTTGTGAAGATTGGCATGACGACGCAGGAAGATATAGACAAGAGGATGAAGGAACTCTATACAACGGGCGTTCCTGTTCCCTGTTTTGTATCTTTGCAGTTGAGAATTATGAGGTAAAAGAAGTTAAGAGAGATTCATGGTATAATTGACAATTAGCCCTCCGGATGGCAAATCGTAAATGGTCAATCGTTAAATCGTAAATTCCAGAGGCTCCTTCTAACTTCTTTAACTCCCAACTCAAAACCTCAAAAACTCAAACCCTTACAAACTCAAAAAAACAACATATCATGAAAGGAAAACTACTGTTAATACTTCTGACGATTGCGACGGCTGCCAAGGCGCAGAGCGAATATGCAATCACGGTCGAAAGCCGGCAACCATCGGGCATCATCGACGAGATGCTCTACGGACAACTCTTTGAACATATCTATTTCTCGGCCAACAACGGCGTGTGGCAGGAACTCATCCAGGAACGCTCGTTCGAACCGGAGCAGTATCCAGGCATTCATCCGCGCGACGGGTATTTCGACGGATGGTATATGGACGACGACATGGTGTTGCATTCACCAACACGATACGAACAGCCGCTGCGAATCGACAGCATCACGACGTGCGACTTCGACCTCACGATGGATGTGAACTGGCGTGCATACAAACTGGCACGGCGTGCATGGAGTGGGGGACTGATGGACATCCGTTTCGCCTTCCGCAACAAGGCCGACGGCACTCCGTATTACGTCCGCATACATGACCCCTATTATGAAGGCCGCACATTCACCCCGGCACAGACACAATCGCAAATCGATGCAGCCAATGATGCAGCGGCACGTGCTACACTCCAGCAACAAAGCTCTACGGCCGATTTCTCTATCTGCCATATGGAGGTGCGCGAGTCGCAAGGATTTGGCGGACGCCCCGGACGGCGTATGTCGATGCTGACCCCGGTTGCATCGGCTCCTGCCACCAAAGAGCAGGTGAACGAAGAACAACAATGGCACAAGCTACGCATCGAGAGCCGTGGCAGCAAGGTGGCCGTGTATTGGGACGGCAAGGTGGTGGTGAGTTATGACGGATTAGAACGAGCCGACCGCAACTTCGTGACCTTCTGGGTGAACTACACCGAAGCTACATACCGCAACATCAAGCTGACGGGAGCTGACGGCAAAGTGCTGTTTGAAGGCACTCCCGGCGATGTGCAGATACCAGCCGTGGCTCAGCAGTGGACATCTTTCGGCACCGGTGGACAGTACCGGCTCGTCAAGGACGATGCAGTGAGTATGCGTTATTCACAGGAAATCAAAGCGGGAAAGACCGAAGCAGGCATATTCCAAGGACCCCAGAACATCGTCAGTGGCGAGACGTATGTAGGCTCGATTTATGCAAAGGGCACAGGTGAGTTGATAGTTGGGTTGCGCGATACGAAAGGGCAGTTCGTGGCGCGTAAGTCGCTCGGCAAGGTAGGCAAGCAGTGGAAGAAATACGCCTTCACCCTCGCTCCCCACACAACCTGCGACGGCGATTTTGTCATCGCTGTAAAAGGTGGTAAGGTGCAGGTCGATATGGCCACGATGACCACGCAGACGGGTAAGAATCTCGGTGGATTCCGTCCCGACATATTGCAAGCTGTCAAGGAACTGCACCCGACCTGCCTGCGTTGGCCGGGTGGCGGATATGTGGCACAATACGACTGGAGGTGGGGCATTGGTCCACAGGAGCAACGCGAGCGCTGGGCACACTGGATGTGGATGGACTACGACCAAAACTGCTTTGGTACCGACGAGTTCATACGTTTCTGCCGTGAGGTCAACTCAGAACCGGTGATAGTGGTGAGTGTGAGGTTTGAACGTCCTGCCGACGAATACGACAGCATCCTGCAAAATGCGGTCAACTGGGTGCGCTACTGCAACGCACCTGCTACCGACGAGTGGGGAGCAAAGCGTGCCGCAAACGGGCATCCCGAACCCTACAACGTGAAGTACTGGGAGATCGACAACGAGATGTGGGAGATGGGTATCGACCGTTACGAGAAATGTGTGCGCGACTTCAGCACTGCGATGCGCAAGATAGACCCAAGCATCAAGATTATCGCTTGCGGCGGATTCCAAGAGGATGAGCAGTTCATCAAGCGTAGTGGCAACTACTTCGACTACCTGAGCCTGCATCACTACGAACAGCAGGGCGGATATGCAACAGGCCCCGTACGTCTGGGTCAGCAGTACGACCGCTATGCCAAGATGATAGCCGAGGGACCGAATCCGAACATAAAGCTGTTTATCTCGGAATGGAACCTGAACAGCATCGACTGGCGTACAGGCTTGTTTGCAGGTGGATTCCTCAATATGTGTGAAGCACGCGACGTGGTGGCTATGGGTGCGGCTGCGTTGTTCTTGCGCCGCACCGATTCGCCCGACTGGAACAATGCCTTCATCAACTTCGACTATAAAGACCTGTTCAAGGCCCCCAACTGTCAGGTGACAGAATTGTGGTACGACCATTTCTCCCGGTATCGTCTGGCATATAGTGGCGAGACAGGCAACCTGAGCGTCAGCACCACGCTGTCGGAGGATGGCTCGGCGGTGATTGTAAAGGTAGTGAACCCAACCGACCAAGCAACAACTCTGCGCGTGAAGGGCTATTGGAAGGGCGTGAAGGATGCCGCGTTCGAGTATTACGCACCAGGTTCACTCACCGTGGCCAACAGCATGGAAAACAAGAATGCCGTGGCACTCAAGCGCTCGTCGGCAAAGACCGAAGGCAACGATGTCATTCTATCGGTGCCAGCTCTGTCGGCAGGTGTAATGACAATCGAAATGAAAAAATGAAGTAATCTAACTTGATATTCTTAATTCTCAACTCTCCGCACCACTACTGGTCCTATCAAACCTGAGGGCAGTAGTGGTGTGTTTTTGTCGAAATACTTGATGGACACCACGGCTTTGCGTCCTTGCGACGGGCGTGGCTGCGAGAGCCGGAGCCAGTCGGGCACGGTCTTCATGAAGCGGCCGATGCCCGATGCACCAAACTGTATAGGGTCGGACCACTCCACGTCGTCGGGTTCGTGCTCATCGCCCACCATGCGGTTCACCCACAGGTTGGTCACGTCGATGCTGATGATGTTGTCGCCTTTATGAAGCTGGCTGGTGATGTCGATGCAGAACGGCGGACGCCACAATGTGCCGCATGTCTGTCCGTTGACGCTCACCACAGCAAGGTTCTTCACGTTGCCAAGATCGAGCACGTAGCGACTATGCTTATCCGGTTTCTTCATCTTCAGGTGATGCTCGTAGCGTGCGGTGCCCGAATAATACTTTATATCCTTGTCGGCCGATTCGTTCCATGGCATGAGCAGCGGCCATTCCATGCGTTTCCCTCCTTCAAATTCTATGGTCCACGGTCCTGCAATCGGTATGCTTTCTGCAATGACCGGTTGGGTTAGCGTAAGACCGGTGCCGCTTTCTGATGTCGGCTTCCTGAGGATGATGAATGCAGAACTGCGGGCATTGAGTTGCAGTTTCACGTGTGTCTTCCCGTCGGCCACTATCCATGCCTCGGCGCGGTTCATCGTGGCTGTCTCAGGATTCCACACTTCGGGCAGGCGACCGCTGGTGTTGATGGTGAGGGTAGGGGTGAGCGGTGCATCTTTTGCGTTGGCTATGAAGTAGATGTCGGCATCTCCGTCTTTGCGATGAATCCACTGTATGCCGTCGGTATCGACCGTCAGCGATGGTGTCCTGCTTTTGTAGTCATCGACAAAGTGTCCGCGTTGCAGCAGCGACTGGCATCGTGCGAAATAGGTGAAGAGCGGTCGTGCTCCATCCTTCCACCATGTCTGCCCCGGTGTCCACCATGTGCCCCACATGCCGAATGTCATGCCGGGTCGGCGGCCTACCCATGGGTTGTGAGCAGCAGCGTGCAACATCAGCTTGTTGACTCCAAGGCAGAAGGCCGAGTCGGCCAGTGCTTTCAGGCGGGCAGGGTCGTCGCGCCAGGCATGTAGCGGCCAGCAGGTGAACCCCTCGGCATATATCGTTTCGTGTCCGCCCAGCCGTGCCGCATTGGCCACACGCCCTATGTCTTTCCATCCCCAGCTGGTGGGTGCAGCCCAAAACTCGGCGCTCACCGGGTCGTCGGCCGCCAGTTGTCGCACTATCTTGTCGGTGTTGATTGGGTTGAACGGCTTGGCAGAGCCTGTCCCATAGGGTTGTACCAACAGTTGCAGGCCGTGGCGGTGTGCCAGCTCACTCATGTAGCCGTAGTAGTTTTCGGCAAAAAGGTCGGTCACAGTCTCTCTCCAGTCGCGCATGAATCGCTCGGTCGCCTCCTTGCTTTCAATCACCTCTCCTGCCAGTGCAGGCAGCCAGGGCAGCATGTCGTAGCCCTTGCGTGCCTTAAACTCCTGTGGCATCAGCTTCGTCCATTCCTGTCCGCCAGCTTCGTAGCTGTCGATTTCCAGTCGTTGGAAAGTCTTGCCCGCCTCCTCTCCTGCAATGTTTAGCAGCAGGGTGGGGTAGCCCGCCCAATAGTGCTCGACGGCCTCACGGCTCATCTTGTCGCATTCGAGTCCCACTCCGCTTTCGGGAGCCGTCGCCTCGTTGGTCTTTCCGTTGGCAGTATGGCCGAAGCGGTAGATGGTGCCCCCTCCGCCCTCTTTGGGCACTGCGATGGTTGCTATGTCCTCGTAGTAACCGTCGTATGCCTCGGGTTGCTCGGGCATAGGCCATGGCTTGTCGAGCGATGCGACGTTGATGCTTGTCCACACAAGTTTCTGCATGGCATATTGTGGTTCGACCGTGGGGTATGCGCTCGACGACCACCCCGGGCAGTTGTGAGTGCCGAACGAAAGTCCGAGGCGGCTGCATTCGTCGATAGCAAAACGCATGAGTTGCTGCCATCGCACAGAACCGATAGCGTTGGTTGTGTCCTTCGCAAGTCCCTGTGTGGTGCCGCCCACCTGGAAGTTCTGCACCCCACCGATGCCAGCCTCCTTGTAGGCTTCGAGGTCGGCCCTTATCCCCTCGCGCGAGATGAGGCCGTCCATCCACTGCCATATCATGATTGGTTTTGACGCATTGGGCGGAGTCATGAAATCCTCCTCCAATGTCTGTCCCATGCAGGCTATGCATAGTGTTGCCGCCAGCGAAAGTATCGATAGTCGTTTCATATGTACTCTATCTTCTTCTATCTCCCTTTTATACAAATCTTTCCCGCCTGCAAAGATACGCATTTTATTTTTATAAACTATAAAACGATGCCCCTTTTTTCTTTTTACCACTAAATTTCCTAGTGAATTTTACGGATTTATCCGTCATCCGTCATTTTTGAGAGATAACTGACTGTATGTTTGCGTGTCATCCGTCAGCATCCGTCATCCGTCAGCATCCGTCATTATCCATCCGTCAGTATAAAAAATTGGTAATTAGGATGTTAGGTGGGCTTCGTCTGTTAGGAGGGGCTGCGAGTGCGCTCTCTCGACCCTGCGAGTGCGCACTCACAGGCGCGAACGTATATACGTGAAGTAATGAAGGTATATTGATGAGACCTTGAAGATATATACATGAAGTTAGCAGTTTAAGTCCATGAAGTTAGCTGCTTAAGTCCATGAGGTTAGCTGCTTAAGTCCATGAAGTTAGCTGCTTAAGTCCATGGAGCATAGCTGATCAAGCAAAAAACAATGCTGATTGCACCACTTCCGCCCGACTTTCGACACTTTTAACGTGCAAACAACTTGTTAATACCCAATTTTTTTGTAACTTTGCCCCTCGAAATATGTAATGACGATGTACAAGTTCGACTCTATATCCGGAGATGTGGCACTGTTTTTCATTTTCTTTGGCATGTCGTTAGCTGTGTCGCTCAGTGCTGTTACCTATCTGCTGCTGCGCCGGGGCAACGCCTTTGCGCCCGATGTCACGCCGCCGTTGCGCTTGCGCCGCTGGGCTGCGTCGTTCTTCTGCATAGCGGCATTGGAGCATGTGTGGTGGTTCCTTTTATACATCTATACCGGAGGCTTCCATTCAGAGAGCGACTTACTCAATTCCTCAGCCTATTTAACAATCGTTGTTTTTGACTTTGCGACATTATATACCACCATCACCGGCACAATGCTGGCAATGCTCCAGGATCGCCGACGACCCATGTGGCCCATCTTTGTAGGCATGTTGCCATTTGTTGCTATCGGTATGGTGCTCATATATAGTCCTGGACATTATCTCTCGTTGATATGCCTTGCATACATTCTGCTCTTCTACTTGTTCTTCGCAATATATATGTTATTTGCCATCAGACAATACGGGCGGTGGCTGCGCGACAACTATGCCGACTTGGAGCGCAAGGAAGTATGGCTCACATTTGTTCTGTCGCTTGCATTCATGTTGCTATTCTTCGTTTATACACTCATTAATGACGATTATATCCAGTTCATCATCTTGAATATCATCGAAATCGCGTTATGCGTATTCCTGCTTTGGCGCGTGGAAACGCTGCCGCAGCTGTCGGTAGAGGGCTGTGTATCTGAACAAGTTACTACTGCATCAGATGTGGAAGAACTGACTATTCCTGTACAGAATGAGCAGTCGCCAGCATTTCATTCCAATATCGTCATGTCGCAAATGGAACAAATGTTGGCAGAACACTGCGTGGACACACAGCTTTACCTGCAATACGACCTCACTCTGCAGCAACTGGCACAGGCCCTCGGTACCAACCGTAGCTACCTCAGCCAGTATTTCTCACAGCAGGGCATGAACTACAACACCTACATCAACGGCCTCCGCATCAATCATTTCATACAGCTCTACCAGGAGGCAGTCAGTACGCAGCGCCCATTCACCATCCAGCAACTGGCCGGCGAGAGTGGCTACCACAGTTACAGCACCTTCAGCAATGCCTTCAAGCAACGCATGGGCCAGAGCGTTACAGCGTGGATACGCAACGCGGAGAGCCACGATATACCTTAAGTAAAGCCCCTTTAACTTCTTTTTCCCATTTCTTTGCGGATGAATTCGCAGTCCTAAGGATTGTCACAGATACCTCGGTATCAGACCGTTTTATTCCCCTTCGCTACCCTCCGTCGCTTTGCTCCCCAATTGCTAAGATTTCGCAATTGCCCCCAAGGGAGAGATACTGCGTTTCGTCGGAATGACAAATCGGGAGGTTGTTCTCCAAATGTATGGCAGTTCCTTATTGTAGCAACCTCCCCAACCTGTCATACATATCAAGTATCATCCCTTTAACTTCCCTTTAACTTTCCTTTAACTTCCCTTTAACTTCCCTTCAACTTCCCTTCAACTTC
>CAMHPM010000072.1 GCA_946187025.1 uncultured Prevotellaceae bacterium | reverse complement strand
TAAAAACTCAAAAACTCAAAAACTCACAAGCTCAAGATGAGACACATTATATATATATTGGCTGCAATTGTGGTAATATGCGTAACTGCCAGCTGCCACGACGAGGAGACTTACGCCGAAATGAAAAAGAAGGAAAAGCGTGCGATAGAGAATTTCCTGAAAGACAACGAATTTGGCGGACCGATTAAGGTGATAAGCGAAGAACAATTCGCAGCTCAGGACTCGACCACCGACACACTGCAGAATGAGTATGTACTGTTTGAAGAAGACGGTATATACATGCAGGTGATAAGCCGCGGTGCAGGCAAGACTTTTGTCGAGATGGCAAAAGAGCAATCGGCCGACAGCACCATAAGCAAAACCATACTGTGCCGCTTCATGGAATACGACATAAAGGCAGGGGCCGTTACCAGCACAAACCTCTACAGCTCGAGTATCGTAGATAAGATGCTATGCAAATACACCCACCGAAGCCTGCAATACACCGCCTCGTTCACCCAGGGCAACATGATGTCGAACAGCAAATCGTCGTACGTGCCACAGGGATGGCTGAAGCCGTTGGCATACATAAGGCTTACACGCAACTCGGGGAAAATTGCAAAAGTGAGACTCATCGTGCCACACTCGTCTGGAACACAAAACGCAAGCAACTACGTGTTGCCGATGTTCTACGAGATATCCTATCAACTCGGAATCTGAAACATCAAAGCAGTAATGATTCTTGACTTATATAATATACTTCTGACTTACACCTCAGGAAAAAACATGGATTAAAACAAAAACAGAACAAATACAATATGAGTTTAATCAAATCAATATCCGGAATCAGGGGAACCATCGGCGGCAAGGCCGGCGAAGGACTCAACCCGCTTGACATAGTGAAGTTCACATCGGCGTATGCAACACTCATACGTCGCACATCGACAATGGATAGCAACAAAATCGTAGTGGGACGCGACGCACGCATCTCAGGCGAGATGGTGAAAAACGTAGTATGTGGCACACTCATGGGTATGGGATTCGATGTAGTGAACATAGGTCTTGCATCCACCCCGACCACCGAACTGGCTGTAACGATGGAAGGCGCATGTGGCGGTATCATCATCACAGCAAGCCACAACCCACGCCACTGGAACGCGCTGAAACTGCTCAACCACCGTGGCGAATTCCTCAACGCAGCCGAAGGCAACGAGGTGCTTAGCATTGCCGAACGTGAAGACTTCGACTATGCCGACGTTGACCACCTCGGACACTATCGCGAAGACGACACCTACAACCAGCGACATATCGACCTTGTGCTCAATCTGCCACTCGTCGATGTGCCTGCAATCAAGGAGGCACAATTCCGAGTTGCATTCGACTCGGTCAACTCGGTTGGAGGAATCATACTGCCAATGCTGCTCAAACAACTCGGAGTAGAAACCATCACCCCACTCTACGACGACCCAACCGGCGACTTCCAGCACAATCCTGAACCTCTAGAGAAGAACCTCGGCGACATCATGAACCTCATGCGCAAAGGCGAACATGATGTTGCATTTGTGGTCGATCCCGATGTTGACCGTCTGGCCATGATATGTGAAGACGGAACAATGTATGGCGAGGAATATACACTCGTCACCGCTGCCGACTACGTACTGAGCGTGACACCGGGCAACACAGTGAGCAACCTGTCGTCAACCAGGGCTCTCAGAGATGTGACCGAGAAATACGGAAAGCAGTATAACGCAGCTGCTGTGGGCGAAGTAAACGTGGTGACCAAGATGAAAGAGACGAATGCCATCATCGGAGGCGAAGGAAACGGTGGAGTAATCTATCCACAGGCACACTACGGACGCGACGCACTCGTAGGAATCGCACTTGTGCTCTCACATCTGGCAAAGGTTGCACCATGTCGCAACTGAGGAAAACATATCCTGAATATCAAATAGCAAAGAACCGTATCGACCTCGACCCAGAGACCAACGTTGATGCGATACTGCTGAAGGTGAAGGAAATGTTCCAATCCGATCCAAACGTGACTGTGAACGATATAGACGGTGTGAAGATTGATTTTGCCGACAAGTGGGTACACCTGCGCAAGTCGAACACCGAACCAATCATCCGCGTTTATAGCGAAGCTGCTACAATACAAGACGCCGATGAACTGGGAAAGAAGATCATGGACGTTGTATATTCAATGAAATAAACTTACGTTAGTTCGATGAAAACCAAACAAAATAGTTTATAGTTAATTCATGGTTATTTATGTTCATAGTAAGAAACACGAATGACCATGAATTTATCATGAATTATTCATAGACCTAATTGTTGTGTGGTTTTCGTTGAATTTACGCTAAACTATCAACAAAAAAAATAAACGAGGGAAACAGCAACGCTGTATTCCCTCGTTTTTTATTTTACAAGTGACTCTAAGATTACTTAAGAGAGTAAATATATGGATCTTTTTCGTCACCTGATTCTGATACTGCTACCTTATCCTCACGGAGTAACCATCCGAGTCCGAGATTAAAGTCTTTCTCAGCAAGCTTGGTTGACTTCTTAATCTGCTTGTAAGTCTGACCATTGTTCTCATCCAATGCATGCCAGATAAGGCCTGCAATGTTTCCAGCTTTTTCCTGTAACATAACTTTTTTCTTTTATCAAATTAATACTTCTAAAACCTTTGTGATTTTTGTTTCACGTTGCAAAGTTACATGTTTTTTATTAATCACCAAACTTTTTTTAAGAAAAATCAAACATTTGTGCATGTTTTTGTGTGCGGACACAGAAAAACGCATATAATAAGTTACAATTACATGATTATGCAGAGTTGAGCAGATTATATTTACAAATGGTATGAAATCTTGGTTTATTCTGTCATTTTGTGTTCAACAATCATAACCGGATTGTCGATTTCGTCGAGTATGGTGAGGCTTGTCACTTTGAATTCGGCTTCTCCTATAGCACGCAAGTTGAGATTCTGCCAATACATAAGTGTGTTCCCTTCTGCAACTATGAGTTTACAAGGATAACCGAGGTATTCTGCACTGCCAAACGAGGCGAACCCGGCGTATGGGTTGGGCTTCACGTGTTCTGCCTGCCAATACATCATGTCCCATGCACTGACGAAACCCTTGAAAGCGAAGTTCTTGGCCGATGTCTTGATTATGACGTCGGGGCTTCCCATGCAGCTGGTTCCTGGCAGCATTCGTTGTGGCATTGTGGTTGTAAATCCTTGTGCCGACACTGTTGTAGTACCTCTCGACCTGTTGTAGTCGAACGTGACAGTGGAACCGTCGCTTGTGACTGTTTCGTGGACGTGTGCCCCACCCTCACGATACTGGATGGTTCCGTGTCCACCCCCGCTTGTGGTCCATGTAGCATCGAAGTTCTTTATCTCCCACGGCATCTCGCGGTCGATCGACATGATTGGGTTGGCCAAGCTATCGATTATACTTGTGCGTATCACGTTTTTATAGCCTATCGGTGTAGGCCATTCCATCTCAACATCGGCCACTGAATTTTCATCGCACTGTGTACCCTTCGCTTCGCCTGCCTTGAACAGACCTTCGGCCAGACCGCCGATATTCGTTTCTACTGATACAGAAGGCTCACGCTTCTTTATGTATAGTGGTGCTTTTTTCGGTTCAGGCAGCTGTGCCACGAGGTTGTATTGGTCTTCATCCTTGCCTCGCAGGAACTTTGGCAATCGGCTTCTTATTTCCCTTGGCAACCGCATCTTGGCCATGAGTCCGCCCATGTCGATTGTCTGACCAATATTCAAGTCGTTTTCGTCCAACTGAACATCTTTTGCCAATTCTTCAGAGAAGCTGCTATAGCATTGGCTTGCTGTAGAGATTTCCGTTCCCTTATCGACGGGATAATCACGTGGCGCATTATCCATGGTTGACACACCATCGCTGATGCCGCCTTTCACCTGCATCTTTATGTTAAGATTGTTTTTGAATCCTGCATATAGCGTTTGCAGTGAGTCGAGGTCGACTATCTTATCAGGATTCTTCCACAGTTGCTTCTTATATAAAGACCTAGTAATGTTCAGTCCCTTATTTACATTTGCATTATACTGTAATACATCATCACTGGTGCGGAAGTAATCTTTTACTTTCACTCCTGCTCTTAGCTTAATCTCCAGATTTCCCTTGTGCTGATAATATGGTTTACCACCATATTGATAATATTTAGAACCAGATATAGTAGGCAGCACCAACAGGTCTATATAGAAGTCGACGACGTAGTAGAACCTGAAGTTGATTCGAGGGAACAATGTTGCAGTCAGTGACACCTCTACCGCTGCAGTCGCAATCTCGGGTTTGTCAACTTGCAAAACAGGTGTAACCTTAAAGATTGGTGTGAGCTTATCGGACTTTCCTTCATATCTGAGACCTATCCTTGCACTTATTGACTGACGCATGGTTTGAGCGTATGTCAGCTGCCCGCGAAGCATTGCATCGAGGTATAACCACAGTTCGGGTGCTACCTTGAAGAATACAGGCACACCGTGTATGACAGGTATCACAGGTGTAGAAGGAGGTGCTGGCTTCAGTTGCTTTTCGAATGGCAACGGGAATAGTCCGAGAACATTTGCACTAAGATTGAATCCGAACCTTTCCCTAAATGTCACGTCACCACTAAGCACTATCTGGAACAGTTCTATCTTCGACCTCATACGACGAGCCCTACTTCCTTCAGATATCGGTTCGCCAAATGACATCTGGAAATCTGTATTGAAACTCATCTCCATCGAGGGGTCTAAGGTTAAGTTTGAATTATTGAATACATTATACAAAACCTTGGCTACTTTTATCTCGGATATGGGGTCGTAATCACCGTCAATGTCGAGACGGTCGTTAATGGCAACTTTAAACATGCGTTTACGAGCCTTCGCATCACTTTCGTCTAACCTGAGTGAATCGGCAGTAAAGTATGGGTCGTCGGGTGTAGAGCTCATGGTGATTGTACAATTGTAGAGCATCTCGGTGAGCATTGCAGGAGCATATCTTATGACGACGTCGTGGTCAGTTAGCCGGTCAGCCGTCAGCAGATACATGCCGATACCCACAGTGTCGTTCACTGCTATATATATTTGTCCCACATACATATCGGGTATCTCACCTGCGAATCGGAGCGTGGCACGTCCGAGCAAGGTGTCGAGTTCTGTCACTTCATAGTCGAGCGAGTCGTGGGTTATAAGGTTGGGATTGACATAGCTGGTAGCTTTAGGTGCGATATATGGGTCGTTGTCTACAATGGCTTTGTCTTCAAAGTATATTTGCTTGATGCCCATGGGAGCATATACGGCTGTTTTGCTTCCTATGCTGAGCGTCAACGAGTCGGTTGTATTGTCGCGCACAAGTGTTGGCATGTCTGAAATGTTATATGCCAAGAAGTCGCCCACAGAGCTCACCAACACCATCTGGTCCACTCCCGAAGCGGCTACAGCAGGTGCGTTCCGGCGCTTGGCAGCCTGTTCACGCATGATTTCATACACCTTGAGCACGTCTTGTGTGTCGACCATTCCATCGGCATTTATGTCGAGAGCAGCATTGGAATAAGAGCTGCTGCCTTGCATGAAATCGTAGATGCAAAGCACATCCTGCGTATCAGTGCTGCCGTCGCCGTTCACATCGCCGCTTATTACACCATCCGATTCAACACTAAGGCTATGAAAATCTGCGTATTTCATTCCAAGCACACCATCGGTTGTTGTCAAGAATAACGAGTCGTTCTCCCACAACAGCCGAGGCTGCATCGAGAGGTTGTATCGGCTCAGCCGACCATCCGACGAAACGACGGCAAGTGTATATTTTCCTGAAGGGGATGCAATCGACACGATTGTCATCAACAGGGCAGATGCAAGAAACAAGATGCGTTTATTCATACATGTATTGTTTATTTATCGATTTTATAACATTCAACGCGCAAATATAGCAAATACCTCGAAATAAATCATACAGTTAAGTCCGAAATTGTTTTCACATCATCAAATTCCACCCAAAATGGTGGATAATAATCGCATGAACATATATAAAAATTTATCTAAACACGTACGAGAATTTTGCTGCGACCGTAGGAGAAAATATCCGAGAGCCTACGAGTATTCTTAAATTTGTGACCAGAAATTATAAAAATCGTGGTGCAAATTATATAATTTCTCGTTCAAATTATATAATTTGCACCACAAATTAAAGAATTAGTACGTACTCTCGGATGTTTTCTCCTATAGTCTCAAGGTTTTTATTGCACACTTGCACACATTTTATCGTACATCCACGGATGTATTCTTATAGAAACCACAACAACCGGAGAATGGATTGAGCTATCGTAACACGGCTTTCTTGCCGTCACGTATCACTATTCCGCGGTAGTTTTCATCTACACGCTGACCGGCAATATTATAAATGTGGCTCATCGTTGTGCGCGGCACCGAACGGCTGTCGGCATCAACCTCGTCAATTCCCAAAGCAATGTTCATCAGTTCATAGTCGTGTCCTGCCTCGGTTTTTAAGTCATAAGTATATGTAAGCGGGCGGTTGGCACGCGGTGCAGTGCCAAGCGATGCCGATACACGCGGCTTTTTCACATCGGCCGACTGCAGGAGCGGGTTGTCGAGTTCGCCTTCTGCCTCGACCAATCCGGCACCAGTGAGACGTACCGAAGAACGTATGCGGCACATTCCTCCTATCGTCGAATGCAGTACGGCACGTGTGAGTTTCTGCTTCTCCCATTCCATATCTACGACAAATCCGCCACGCGCACGCAATCCACTCACACTACCCTCCGACATTCTTGAAGGAAGTGCAGGCAACAGGTGAACTGCACCGTCATGGCTTTGCAGCAACATCTCGGCTATACCTGCCGTGGCACCGAAGTTGCCGTCAATCTGGAACGGCGGATGTGCATCAAACAAGTTAGGGAACGTGCGCCCTTCAGGATATCTAGACACATCGGCATCCGACTCCGACGGCAACAACTTAAGCATATTACCAAGTATCGTCATGGCTTTTGCACCGTTGAGCATTCGTGCCCAGAAGCAAATCTTCCATCCAAGGCTCCAGCCGGTTGCCTCGTCGCCACGTTGTGTAAGAGTCTGACGTGCGGCTGCAAACAGCTCCGGATGAGTATAAACGCTGATTTGATTCGACGGGAACAAACCATACAGATGCGATATATGGCGGTGCTGATTGTTAGGATCGTCGGCATCTTCAAGCCACTCTTGCAACTGGCTGTACTTACCTATCTGCATCGGAGGCAGCTGGTCGATGGCCGTCTGCAACGTGTCTTGATATTCGGTATCAATGCCAAGTATCTGTGCAGCGTGCAACGTGTTGCTCAAAGCATCGAATACAATCTGGTTGTCCATAG
>CAMHPM010000071.1 GCA_946187025.1 uncultured Prevotellaceae bacterium | reverse complement strand
CCACACCGAACGTAAAGGCTACTACTACAAATACGGCGACAACGAGCAGGTGATGGACACGATACTCGACAACTTCGGTGTGACAGGCACCCACCGCCACATCATCAACGGACACGTGCCAGTACGCACCATCAAGGGCGAGACACCAATCAAGGCCGGAGGGAAACACCTCGTAATCGACGGCGGATTCTCACGAGCCTACCAGCCAAAGACCGGCATAGCCGGATACACACTCACATTCCACTCGCGGGGACTCGAACTCGTGCAGCACCAGCCATTCGTGTCGGCCGAGGAAGCAATACGCCGCGGCGAAGACATCAAGAGCACGACACAGATTGTGGAGATGAGCCAGAACCGCATGTACGTGAAAGATACCGACAAAGGACAACAACTGCAAAAGAAAGTTGAAGACCTGAAGAAACTGCTATTCGCCTACCGCCACGGATGGATAAAAGAAAAACTATGACATACCAGGAATCAATAGACTACCTCAACCACACCACCGACTCACTGCTCGCGAGCGTGGGCGGACAACTCACCGATGCCAACATGGACCACCTCAGCATCGACGACCACTGCCTGCTGGCCTACCGCTACCTGCGCGACGAAGTGATGGAAGGCGGGTTCATACAACTCATACAAAACGGCTACGGCCCATACGTGCTGCTCGGCCCCTTCCCCATGCTCATGAAAAAACAATGGGGCCTCAAAGACTTCGGCCAGCTGCTGTTCGACGTGGCACGCGAGTACAAACGCAACCGGCAGCAACTCGAAGCCGACAAGACCGACGACGAGTTTATGGCACAGTACGAACAGTTTGAGACCATCAACGAACTGGGCGACGACTACCTCGACGACTTCGAGGAAACCGTCACACCGGCAATAGCCCAATACTACAAAGAACATAACCAACAATAAATACACACACATGAAAACAATCATCGCAATTGCAGCCATCGTCTGCACAGCCATCACGGCACAAGGTAAAGTGATAACCGACAGCATCAAGAGCAACATACTCGGTGCAACCGTGAAAGTGAACATATACGTACCAGCCGAGTTCGACAGCAACCCGGCAAAACAATACCCTGTGCTCTATCTGCTGCACGGCTTCACCGACACCTATGCAGCATGGGTTGAAAAAGGCAAGCTCGACCGAGTGGCCGACGAGATGATACAGAAAGGCGAAATACCGCCAATGGTCATCGTCATGCCAAACGCAGGCGGCCCCGAAACACGCGGCACATGGAACGGATATTTCAACATGGAAGGCTGGGCATACTCCGACTTCTTCTACAAAGAACTCATCCCGACAATCGAAAAACGATACCGCATCATCGGCGACAAGGCAAACCGCGCAGTGAGCGGCCTGTCGATGGGCGGCGGCGGATGCACCGTATATGCACAACACCACACCGACCTCTTCTCGTCGTGCTATGCAATGAGCGCATGGCTCATATCAAACGACACACAACTCGACCCAAACAACCGACAGACATACGTGACAAAGGCCGTACACCAAAACGATGCCATCAAGTACGTAAGCAACGCATCGCGCGAGGTGACAGAACAACTGAAAACCGTACGCTGGTTTATTGACATAGGCGACGACGACTTCCTCTTCGACCAAGACATACAGCTCTACCAGGCAATGAGAGCCAAACGCATACCATGCGAAC
Source organism: uncultured Prevotellaceae bacterium (assembly GCA_946187025.1). GTDB lineage: Bacteria > Bacteroidota > Bacteroidia > Bacteroidales > Bacteroidaceae > Colivivens. The sequence continues at coordinate 5,720 of CAMHPM010000071.1, read as the reverse complement.
TGCGTGTACGAAACGGCGGACACACATGGGAATACTGGAACACAGCACTCCGCACAAGCCTGCCATTTGCAGCACAAAGCTTCAAAAAGAACTGACAACACAACATCATGAACAAAAAGAAAGACAACAACAAACAACGCATCAACATAAAAAACCGTCGTGCATCGTTCGACTACGAATTCATCGACATCTACACAGCCGGCATCGTACTCACCGGTACCGAAATAAAATCGATACGCATGGGAAAGGCCAGCCTCGTTGACAGCTACTGCTACTTCACAGGCGGCGAGATGTGGGTGAAAAACATGAACGTGTCGCACTACCTGCAAGGCTCATACAACAACGTAGGCGAACGACGCGAACGGAAACTACTGCTCAACAAAAAAGAACTGCGACTGCTTGAGGCCGAATCGAAAAACCCAGGCTTCACCATTGTCCCTACCCGACTATACATCAACGCACAGGGACTGGCAAAACTCGACATCGCACTGGCAAAAGGTAAGAAGACATTCGACAAACGTCAAACCCTGAAAGAGAAAGAAGACCGCCGCGAAATGGACCGCGCCATGAAGTTCTGACGCCTGCGCCTTGCGCTTGTCCCGCAAGCATCAATGCCACCCTGCGCCTGCGCCTTGCAGCCTTCCCGCAAGCATCAATGCCACCCCACGTTTGCGCCTTGCGGTTTTCCCGCAAGGATATACCATCAACTATGCACACACACAACAAAACACTAATACTCGATGGTGCCATGGGCACCATGCTCCAGCGCCGGGGTTTCCAAGGAAACTTCGACATGCTTAGCATTACCCATCCACAAGTAGTGGCCGACATCCACCGCCAATATCTCGAAGCCGGAGCCGACATCATATCAACCAACACATTCTCGTCGCAACGCATATCGCAAGCCGAATATGGTACGACCGACAAAATACGTGAGCTTAACCTTGCATCAGTGCGCCTGGCACGCAAGGCAGCCGATGAGTACACGATGCTCAACCCCTCACATCCACGCTTTGTAGCCGGCAGCGTAGGTCCCACAAACCGCACATGCTCAATGAGCCCCGACGTAAACAACCCGGCCCTGCGTGAAATAACCTTCGACCAACTCGCTGATGCATACACCGAACAAATCACAGCTATGATGGAAGGTGGCGTAGATGCAGTGCTGATAGAAACCATATTCGACACCCTCAATGCCAAAGCAGCCATCTACGCATTCGAGGAATCGCAACGCACAACAGGGCGCAACGACGTGAAACTGATGCTGTCGCTCACTGTGGCCGACCATGCCGGGCGCACACTCTCAGGACAAACCATCGACGCATTCCTCACATCTGTGGCACATGCACCAATATTCTCAGTAGGCCTCAACTGTTCGTTCGGAGCAGCCGAAATAAAACCATTCCTACGACAACTAGTCAGCCTGGCACCAGCCTCCTACCGCATCAGCTGCCACCCCAACGCCGGCCTGCCAAACGAACTCGGGCAGTACGACCAAACACCCGAAGAGTTTGCGACACAAGTTGCCGAATTCATCGACGAAGGACTCGTAAACATTGTTGGCGGCTGCTGTGGCACCACACCCGAGTATATCAAAGCACTAAAAGCCAAGATAGAAGAGAACTCCGAGAACTCTGAGAACTCTGAGAACTCCGAGAGCTCCAAGCGCCCCCAACAACCATCCTCCAGCACAAGTCCGTTTCTCTCCCTTGCAGGCCTCGAAGCCCTGCACCTCACGCCCGAAATCCGCTTCATGAACATCGGCGAACGATGCAACGTAGCCGGCTCACGTAAGTTCCTGCGTCTGATAAACGAACACAACTACGACGAAGCATTGCTGATTGCACGCCGACAAGTTGAAGACGGAGCGATGGTGCTCGACATCAATATGGACGACGGCCTTCTCGACGCACAATCTGAAATGACTACATTCGTCAACCTCATGATGTCCGACCCAGACATCTCGCGTCAGCCACTCATGATTGACTCATCAAACTGGGATGTAATAACAGCCGGGCTAAAGTGTATTCAAGGTAAAAGCATTGTCAACTCATTGTCGTTGAAAGAAGGCGAGGAACTATTTCTGAAACATGCAGCAGAAGTAAAACGCCTGGGCGCCGCATTGGTCGTAATGGCATTCGACGAACAAGGGCAAGCCACAACCTTCGAGCGAAAGATTGAAGGTTGCAAGCGTGCATACGACCTGTTACTCGGAATCGGGTTCAATCCTGCCGACATCATCTTCGACCCCTGCGTGCTTGCTGTAGGTACAGGCATCGAAGAACACAACAACTATGCGCTCGACTTCATTCGAGCCACCGAATGGATTCACCAGAACCTGCCCTATGCCCACATCAGCGGCGGCATAAGCAACCTCTCGTTTGCATTCCGCGGCAACAACTACCTGCGCGAGGCAATGCACGCCGTGTTCTTATATCATACCATAAATTGCGGCATGGATATGGCAATAGTCAATCCTGCCACCAAAGTGACATACGACGACATCCCGCCGCAACTCATCGAAGCAATCGACGACGTGCTACTCAACCGCCGTCCCGATGCAACAGAACGACTGATTGCCATTCAGCAATCGATGTCAGAAGAGACAGCCACAGCCGAAGGAACACATACACCGAAAGCAAAGGCCAGGCCCACTCTTGGCGAAATGATAACAAAAGGTCTGACCGAAAACCTCGAAGCCGTTGTGATGGAAGAACTGACAAGGCAAGGAAGTGCTGTCAAGGTGATAGAAGGTCCACTCATGAATGCCATGAACCACGTTGGCCAACTCTTCGGAGAAGGAAAGATGTTTCTTCCGCAAGTGGTAAAAACGGCACGCACAATGAAACAAGCAGTTGCAATACTCGAGCCATACTTTAACACGACACCAGAGAAAGCACTCCACTACGACGGATGTCCATGTTGCCAACCTACAGTCCGGAAGCAGACTCATCGCCGGCGCGTACTTCTTGCTACCGTAAAAGGCGATGTACACGACATAGGTAAAAACATTGTAGGAGTTGTGATGAGTTGCAACGGATATGACATTATCGACCTTGGTGTGATGGTTCCGCCAGAAGACATTGTGGCAAAAGCCATTGAAACACAAGCCGACATCATCGGGCTCTCGGGCCTCATAACGCCATCGCTTACCGAAATGTCGAACACTGCACGCGCACTGCGAGAAGCAGGCGTCAAGGTTCCGCTCATGATTGGTGGAGCTACAACCAGCGAGCTACATACAGCGTTGAAGATTGCAACCGAATATGAAGGTCCTGTTGTCTGGCTCAAGGATGCTGCACAAAACGTAATGGCAGCCCAACAGCTGCTCGACCCAAAGACATGCACTGAATATACTAATCAGCTATACGAGCACCAAGCAGTGTTGAGAGCTTCATATAACGAAAACAAGCCACATCTGCTCACACTCGAGGAAGCACGTAGCCGCAGCAGGAAAAAAAGGTGAGAAGTAACAACTTCCCACCTTTTTCCTATCTTTTTTCCTGCCGCATGAGTGCTGCAATGCCTATCTCCAATGAAAGATTAGTGCCTTCAGTTACTATTTTTGTATAGGTTTTATATTCTAATTCTTTTTCGAATTAGTTAACTACGGCTTTCTCATCTGCATTGTCAGCCGCCTTCTGCGACGCTTTCTTTTCAGCTTTCGCTGCTTTTTCTGCAGCTTTCTTCTCTGCCTTCTCTGCTTTTGTCAGCTTCGGAGCTTTTTCTTTTGTCTCTTTATTTTGCTTTGTAAGGCGTATTCCCGGATGAGAAATCTTCAGTTTGCTTGCATCCTGATTACTTGTATAAGCAAAATGGCAGAACAACTCGCGCCATTTACCGCGTTGCGAGATATCGCCTTCTGCCACAGCTCCATCACACTCAACAGTCACATCAATATTTCGAACGTGGACTTTCTTATAGCTGCAATCATCAACAGTTGCTTTGATTGTGCCGATAGGCAGTTTTCCGCCTTTGTTGCGTCGCATAATAGCAGTACGAGGTTTGGATATATCGATACGGAAACTGGCATTGCAGTTCACATCGCCAATATCAGACAAATCCATAACACTACCTATCTTCAGAGCGTTACTGCGTATATTGCCACTCAACCACTTGTCGTTTTCGTCGATTGAGAAGTTAAAGTCTAATGGTCCTGCAGCGGTTTCCAGACGTCCACGGAACGATTCACGCCTATATACCACATCAAAATGTCCACGATATATAATATCGCCAAGCCGTTGCAGCTGGTCCATCATGAGTCGTTTCACCGGCAATTGGGTTATCACCTTTTCTATAATACCAGTCTTTGCTTTCATTTGGCTGACATCGAATCCGATGGTCATCTGCTTCGAGTTGCGCAAATTGTTGATGCTTCCTCTTGCTGCTATCGTCAGCTTACTGTCGGTTGTAGCAATATTAACCATATGAAAGACAAGGCGGTCGGAAGTTCCGTTCATACGTGCGTTGAGTTTCAACGGCATCTTGAAGTCTTTCAGTATGGGCACAAACAGTTTTGAGATATCTGCAAGTATAATGTTGCCACTTATCTTGCCGGTCGTAAATGAAAGCTGCCTACCGGTGGCCTTGTCAGGCATCACGACATCCACAGTGTCAATACTGAGTGTAGTCGTTCCCTGACATAAAGCAAGGTCGGTAATCTGTAACTGTCGGCGATTGGTGGTTGCATTGAGATGCATGTCCTTTATGTCGATTCCGCTGATAGAATCTCGTATGGTGACATCAGTGAGTGCTATTACCAAACTATCTTTCTGTGGTGTCTTGATATTGCATTTGAACGATGCAGTGAGGTCAAGATGTCCTGCATCAAAGCTTCCACGTTTCGGCTTAATCACGTTTTTACGCGGACGGTTGTTATCAGTCTTAAGGTTTAACTTTTCTGCCCGGATAACGTATTCATCATTCTTACGTCGCACTTCGAGCATCCCCACCTGTCCTGCAGTTTGTCGATCGATATTCTGATAACTTACGGAACAATCAGTAATCTGAACCCTGTGCAAGTCGATGTTCATCTTCTTGTCCTTGTCCGACTTCACACTGTCGTTCTTTCCGTCTGGCCGCTTGGCAAACGCATCGATGACAAACTGATAGTTTGCAGGCGAAATGCTGTCGGTTTTTACGAGTAGAGCCTTCATGCGGTCAACCTCAACATGTTTGACGGTTACCTGACGTTCCATTAGGCTTGTGAGATCAACGTGCGCCTCCACTCGTCCCATGTCAAACATCGGCCTACCTTCGAGGTCGTCGATTTGCAGTCCATAGAGCGAGGCCGACGGTCCAAACAAATTTACGCTTATGCTGTCGGCCTCAACCCTTGTACCGAGTCGTTCGGCGAGATTAGACGTAACATACTGCAGGAGTCGTTGTTGTACCGAGTGTGTGTTGAGCAGTAAGGTTGCGACACACAAAACACCAAGCAACGTAAACAGCACGATAGCTACAGCTTTCAGTATGTTAAGTATCCGCCGGTTCATATTCAAGTCAGAGATTATTGTTGAGCATCCTCTCCTCCGCCTCCGTTTTCGATACATTCACGAACCTTAGCCTCTATTTCCTCGGCCAGTTCCGGATTGTCTTCGAGCAGTTTCTTCACCGCTTCACGACCTTGTGCCAGTTTCGTATCGTTGTAGCTGAACCAGCTGCCGCTCTTTTTGATGATACCGAAGTCGGTACCCATATCAACCAATTCGCTACTACGC